>NZ_PSQF01000003.1:0-103978 GCF_003324125.1 Subdoligranulum sp. APC924/74
GTATTATCTGCGCTTTTGGCTTAGCATCTGCCGCACCTCGCTCGCCGTATCGGCACTTAGAATTATGCGGTATTGCCGGTATTTTTGCCCGCTTTGTGCATAAATCCAATCTGTCCGCGCAACACTAATGGCATACACAACACGAACGGTGCGGTTGAAAATTCCGGGCGGCAGGTTTTGCGCCCGATGTTTTGGCCGTACGGCAAGCAAAGGACGGGGGAAGATGAACAGCATTAAAGCATTTTTGAAGGCAAAAGGGCTATATCTTGTCTGCCTTGCGCTGGTGTTTGCGGCAACCATTACCGGAATTGCCGCCATCCGCAGCGTGGTGCGCGGGGTCGAGGACCTGACCCGCATCCAAAAGCAGGCCCTGGAGGAGGGAACAGACGTATGGGATTCACCGGATGCCGCCGTAAACCAGCCCGCACAGGATGTTCCTGTGGCGACAGCGCAGCCATCGCCCGCGCCGTCAGCTGCGGGGTCTGCATCGTCATCCTTGCAGCAGGGGGCTGGGCAGTCTGGCAGCGCCTCCGGCGGGACTGGCAGCTCTGCTGCTTCGTCCGCGCAGCAGGGAACCTTGCCACACGCTGGCTGGAACGGTAAAGTCAGCCAGGCGTTCAGCGGGAATACGCTGGTGTATAACCCCACCCTGGGGGACTGGCGCACCCACAACGGCACGGATTATACCGCCGAACAGGTAACGGCGGTGGCCGCCGGTACCGTGACCGCCATTGCGGATGACGCTCTGTGGGGCCGCGTGGTGGAAGTGACCGACGCGCAGGATCGCGTGTGGCGCTACTGTGGGCTGGAAGAAGTTGCCGTGACCCAGCGCGAAAAAGTAACCGCCGGGACCCGCCTTGGCACCACAGGCAACGTGCCCGCCGAAGCCCAGCAGGGCAGCCACCTGCACCTGGAATGCCGCAAAGCCGGCGCCTGCCTGGACCCGGAAAAAAATTAACACAGGCAATGCCGCTGCACCGTGGATGGTGCGGCGGCATTGCTCTGCCATGAATTCGGACAAGCTCTTAAAAAATATCCTGCTTGCCAGCAAATCCCGTTGACAAATGCACGAAACATGTGTATTCTTATGGTAAAGATATCTTACCATGTCTTATTTTATAAATTTTCTTACAACTCATTCCATACAGAAAGGAGCCCGCCATGACACGCCAGCGTGCCTTGATTTTGGAAATTTTACAGCACAGCCCCAAACATCTGACGGCGGACGAAATTTTTGCCATTGCCAGGGAGAAGATGCCCGGCATTGCCCGCGGCACCGTGTACCGCAACTTAAAGCTGATGGAACAGGCCAGGGAAATTGCCCGGCTGGAAATGCCGGATGGCCCCGACCGGTTTGATAAAACCTCCAACCCGCACGGCCATTTGTACTGTGATTGCTGCGGCAGCCTGCAGGATCTGCCGGTGATCGGCCTGGTGCGCGAAATTGAAAATGCCATTGGAACCGAAGTGCGTTCCTACCAGTTGACCATCCATTACATCTGCCCTGAATGCCGCGAAAAACAGGCTGAACTTTAACAGCGGAGAAATACGCCACAAACTGTGCTTCCCTGATTATATTTAGGGAGCACAGTTTTTTATTTTGTCATCATGCTCCGAAGCGTCAAAAAGGCTGCCGGACAGCCCTGCAGATGAGCAGGACGGGCGATATTTTAGGCAATACCGCATAATTCTAAGTGCCGATACGGCGAGCGAGGTGCGGCAGCTACTAAGCCAAAAGCGCAGATAATACTTTGTGTATTATCGAGCATTTTGGCAACGCAGATGCCGTACCGCAGCTGCCGGGGCGGTACTTAAGCCGTCAGGCGGGAATTGTGCGGTGTTGCCTTTATAAAATCAGGCATAGTATTGAATATTAATATATAAATGGTGCGGGAACATACAGGATACTCTGCTGCCGGGTGGAATATATGAAATGCGGGTACAGCACTGTGACATGGCGTTGCAGGGAAAAATGCAGCCGGAATGGGCATAACATACAAAAACAGAACACAAAGATGTTGCAATATGCCAGATACGTACAAAATTCTGCAACTATTTTAGTCAAAATGCGCCTTGCTTTTCCTCCGGTGTTGCTATACCATAAAAACAATGAGCGGGAGCGAAAGAAGCATCCCGACCTATAAAGAAGGAGAACCATTATGAAAAAAACATTAGCGTTGACCTTGGCAGCTGCAATGACCTTGAGCCTGGCTGCCTGCGGCAGTAGTGCCTCCAGTGCCTCCAGTGCCGCAACATCCACGGAAAGCACATCTACCGATACTTCGGCAGCTACCTCTACGGCTGCTGAAAGCGGTACCGTTGAAAATAAGGATAAGCCGCTGGTGTGGTTTAACCGTCAGCCTTCCAACAGCACCACAGGCGAGCTGGATACGGAGGCGCTGAACTTTAACGGCAATACTTATTATGTCGGTTTCGATGCCAACCAGGGTGCTGAACTGCAGGGCAAGATGATCGCAGATTACATTAAAGCACATGCTGACACCATCGACCGCAACGGCGACGGCGTTATCGGCTATGTTCTGGCAATCGGCGATATCGGCCATAATGACTCGATTGCCCGTACCCGTGGCGTTCGTAGCGCTTTGGGCACCGCAGTGGAAGGCAGCAGCGGCATTGTTTCTGATCCTGTCGGTACCAATGCGGATGGTTCCGCTACCCAGGTTCAGGACGGCACCATTGATGTGGATGGCACGACTTTCGCCGTTCGTGAGCTTGCTTCTCAGGAAATGAAGAATTCCGCCGGCGCTACCTGGGATGCCGGCACCGCCAGCAACGCCATCAGCGCCTGGGCTTCTTCTCTGGGAGATTCCATCGATATCGTTATTTCCAACAATGACGGCATGGGCATGGCAATGTTTAACTCCTGGTCGCGGGAAAATGGCGTTCCCACCTTTGGCTACGATGCAAACGCTGACGCAGTTGCTGCCATTGCCGACGGTTACGGCGGAACGATCAGCCAGCACGCTGACGTGCAGGCCTACCTGACCCTGCGCCTGCTGCGTAATGCACTGGACGGCGTGGACATCAACACCGGTATTGCCACTCCGGATGCTGCAGGCAATGTCCTGAGCAGCGATGTTTACTATTACAATGAGGACGAGCGTTCCTACTATGCTTTGAACGTGGCAGTCACGGCAGACAACTACACGGACTTCACCGACTCTACCAAGCCGTATGGGCCTGTTTCCAACCAGCTGGATGCCACTACCAGCCCGGAAAAGAGCGTTTGGCTGGATATCTACAACTCCGCGGATAACTTCCTGAGCGCTACTTACCAGCCCCTGCTGGAGAAATATGATGATCTGCTGAACCTGAAGATTGACTACATCGGCGGCGACGGCCAGACCGAGGCCAACATCACCAACCGCCTGGGCAATCCCAGCGCATACGATGCCTTTGCCATCAATATGGTTAAGACCGATAACGCTGCTTCGTACACTTCTCTGCTGAACCAGTGATCCAACGGCAACAGCAATAACTGACAGTTAAGTAACGGCAACGCTATTAGGGAGAATGTATTTCTCCATAGGGGAGAATGAAGTTTTCTCTAATAGCGTTTTTTTATGAAAACAGGTGAGCAGCCGTAGGGCAGTTTGCCAATTTGCAAGACGGGAGTGACGAGAATGGCAGAAGCGAAAGACGATATTGTCTTGTCAATTCGCGGTATGTGCAAGTCGTTTGGCCGCAACCGAGTACTTGATCATATCAATCTGGATGTAAAACGCGGTACAGTTATGGGGCTTATGGGCGAAAACGGCGCCGGTAAGTCTACCATGATGAAATGTCTGTTCGGTACTTATCAAAAGGATGAGGGCAAGATTTTCCTCAATGGCAAGGAGATCAGTTTTTCCGGCCCGAAAGACGCGCTGGAAAACGGAATTGCAATGGTGCATCAGGAACTGAACCAGTGCCTGGAGCGCAGTGTGATTGATAACCTATTCCTGGGGCGGTACCCGGTCAACTCTATGGGCGTGGTTGACGAAGGGCAGATGAAGAAGAAAGCAGCCGATCTGTTCCGCAAGCTGGGCATGACTGTCAATCTGACCCAGCCCATGCGTAATATGTCGGTTTCGCAGCGGCAGATGTGTGAAATTGCCAAAGCCATCTCTTACAATGCCCAGGTCATCGTTTTGGATGAGCCGACTTCTTCGCTGACGGTGCAGGAAGTGAATAAACTCTTTGAGATGATGCGCATGCTGAAAGAACAGGGCATTGCGCTGATATACATCTCACATAAGATGGACGAAATTTTTGAAATTTGTGATCAGATTTCGGTTCTGCGTGACGGCAACCTGGTTATGACCAAGGACAGCAAGGACACCAACATGGGCGAGCTGATCACTGCCATGGTTGGCCGTTCGCTGGAAAGCCGCTTCCCGCCGGTGGACAATATCCCCGGGGATCCGATCTTGTCCATCCAGCATCTGTCCACCAAATATGCGCCTTATCTGCAGGATATCAGCTTTGATGTGCGCGAGGGCGAAATTTTTGGTCTGTATGGCCTGGTGGGCGCCGGACGTACAGAGCTGCTGGAAACCATTTTCGGTGTGCGTACCCGTGCGGCAGGTCGTGTGTATTTCCGCGACCACCTGATGAACTTCAACAATGCCCACGAAGCGATCGAGCATGGATTTGCCCTGATTACCGAGGAACGCAAAGCAAACGGCCTGTTCCTGAAGAGCGATTTGACATTTAATACTACCATTGCCAACCTGGACCAGTACAAAGGTGGCCTTGGGCTGTCAATGCCCAAAATGGTAAAAGCCACAAGCAAGGAGATCAAGGTCATGCACACCAAATGCATGGGACCTGACGATATGATCACCAGTTTGTCTGGCGGCAACCAGCAAAAGGTCATTTTTGGCAAATGGCTGGAACGCGAACCCCAGGTCTTTATGATGGATGAACCTACGCGCGGTATAGACGTTGGCGCAAAGTACGAAATCTATGAGCTGATCATCAAGATGGCCAAACAGGGAAAGACGGTTATTGTTGTTTCCTCTGAAATGCCTGAGATTCTGGGTATCACCAACCGGATCGGCGTTATGTCCAACGGACATCTTTCCGGCATTGTGAATACCAAGGAAACAAATCAGGAAGAGCTTTTGAGACTCAGCGCAAAATACCTGTAATGGGGGATAATGATCTATGGCAACTGCAACACAAACTTCAAAAATTCTTTCGGCGGAGCAGGAAGCCAAGCTTCGCCAGCCAATCGATGAATATGTTGGGAAAATCCAGGCGCAGATCGATGAACTTCGTACTGACGGTACTGAAAAAGCTGTCAATATCCAGAATGAGCTGGATAACCTGAAGCGCGACCGCATCTATACCGCGCAGGAAAAAACGGAACGTGAGACCAAACTGAAGGCTGAATTGGCAGCGGCCAAGGCAGTTGAAGAAAAAAACAAGGGCCAGATCAACAAGCTGATCGCTGATGCCGAAGCCTATTTGAAAGCCCATTATGACAGCGACTATTACCAGGCGGTGGTGGCCAGCTGCAAGCAGGAAAAGGTACAAGCCCAGCAGAAATATCAGGCAACTGTAGAACAGCTGAAAAAGGAACACGAGACGGCGCTTTCCAAGCTGAGCAATCAGCAGGAAATCAAGGACGAAAAGTATGTCCACAAGAACCGCCTGTTCGACGCCAAAATGCAGTTGGATAAGGACTGCCAGGCAATCAAGGACCGCCGGCATGCCGCGTTTGATTACAAATATCACCTGATCGATATGCTGCGCCTGTCCAAGTTTACGGTTGGCGAGTCTCTGGCGCAAAAGTGGGAAAACTACAAGTACACATTTAATCGCCGTGACTTTTTGCTGCGCAACGGTCTGTACATTGCAATCGTTATCATCTTTATTATACTGTGCCTGATTGCCCAGTTCGGCAAGAAAGTGCCGCTGCTTACCGTCAACAATATTTTGAACATTCTGCAGCAGGCTTCGCCGCGCATGTTCCTGGCTTTGGGCGTTGCCGGGCTGATCCTGCTGGCCGGCACGGACCTGTCCATTGGCCGTATGGTTGGTATGGGCATGACTGCCGCTACCATCATTATGCACAAGGGAATCAACACCGGTGCGGTTTTTGGCCATGTGTTTGATTTTACCGGGCTGCCGGTCGTTGCCCGCGTTATTTTGGCGCTGCTTGTCTGCATTGTCCTGTGCACAGTCTTTACCACCATCGCAGGTTTCTTTACAGCCAAGTTCAAAATGCACCCATTCATTTCTACGATGGCGAACATGCTGGTCATTTTTGGCTTGGTCACCTATTCAACCAAGGGTGTTTCCTTTGGCGGTATCGAAGGCAACATCCCCAGCATGATCATCCCCAAGATTGGCGGTTTCCCCACCATTATCCTGTGGGCTATCGCAGCTGTGATCATTGTGTGGTTCATCTGGAACAAGACGACCTTTGGTAAAAACCTGTTCGCAGTCGGCGGCAACGCCGAAGCTGCTGCTGTTTCCGGCATCTCGGTATTCCGCGTTACGGTAGGCGCGTTTATTTTGGCAGGCATTCTGTATGGCTTCGGCTCCTGGCTGGAATGCATCCGTATGGTGGGCTCCGGCTCCGCTGCATATGGTCAGGGCTGGGAAATGGACGCCATCGCGGCCTGCGTTGTGGGCGGCGTTTCTTTCACCGGCGGTATCGGCAAGATTTCCGGCGTGGTTGTCGGTGTGTTCATCTTCACCGCGTTGACTTACTCTCTGACCACTTTGGGTATTGATACGAACCTGCAGTTCGTGTTCTCCGGTATCATCATTCTGGTTGCTGTTATGCTGGACTGCCTCAAGTACGTTCAGAAGAAATAATCTATACCGGCTGTACGGCAAAAATTCGGCTGTGTTTATAAAAAACAGGCTGAATTTCCGGCGCTCCGGTGCCTCCCGGCATAAACCGCAGCGTATCATCAGATAACACAAAAGCATGTGCATGACAAAACAAATCGAAAATTTTGGGTTTTCGAGGAGGGCGGGTGCACATGCTTTTATTTTTGACCCGCAAAATCTTTGCCGTATCCCCAAAACCGCTGCCTGTATGCAAGGCATTTGCCTTTACCCGGCGGTATGGTATAATTTGAGAAAGAAACCGGAAGGGAGGAGAGCGATGTGATTTATCTTTCGGAATTTTATTTTCCCAGCCAAAACAGCGAGGCTAACTACCTTGCCGAGTCGCCGCGGGCCAAAATGACCTGCTATGATTCTTTCTACCCCTTTGGCCTGTTTGCGGGCCGGGGCTTGAAAGCACTGGACCTGGCGGATGTGACCATTTTGTACGGCGGCAACGGCTCCGGCAAAACCACAGCGCTCAACGTGATGGCGGACGCTTTACGCCTGCAGCGCGGGGCACAGTATAACCGCAGTGATTTCTTCCCGGATTATGTTTCCCTGTGCCAGTTCCACACCCTGCATGCCATCCCGGCGGGCAGCCTGATTTTGACCAGCGACGATGTGTTTGACTATATGTTGGATGTGCGCGCCATCAACGATAACATTGATACCCGCCGCGGCAGCCTGTTTGATGAATACACCGAGGCCCGCACCGCCAAATTCCAGATGCACAGCATGGAGGATTATGACCGGCTCAAGCAGGTCAGCGCGGCACGGCGCTATTCCAAATCTCAGGTGGCGCGCAAAACTTTGTCTCCCAACATCCGTACCCACTCCAACGGCGAAAGCGCCTTTTTGATGTTCCAAGAAAAACTGCGCGGGGATGCCCTTTATCTGTTGGATGAACCGGAAAACAGCCTTTCTGCCGCGCGGCAGATCGCTTTGGCGGATTTTTTGGCAGATTCGGCCCGGTTTTACGGCTGCCAGTTTGTGCTGGCCACCCATTCGCCGTTTTTGCTGGCAATCCCCGGTGCCCGCATTTATGATCTGGACAGTGACCCGGTGCGCACCCGCCGCTGGACCGAGCTGGAAAGCGTGCGGGATACCTTTGAGTTTTTCCAACAGCACAAGGAGGAGTTTTGATGGCGGAACGCCGATTTTATCAAGGGGAAACCTTTGCCAATTATGACCCCGGCGAGCTGCTGGAAAACGCCGAGTTCGAGGACTGTGTGTTTGACCACTGCCGCTGGCTGGGCACGCGGGTGCAGAACTGCCGCTTCAACGCCTGTACCTTTGACCACTGCAATTTTTCCGGCGTGGTGTTCAGCTTTACCACCATGAAAGATGCCTGGCTGCTGAACAGTGCGTTCCGTTCCATGGCGTGGGGCGGGCTGCAGGGCAAAAGCGGGGTGTTCCAGCCGTTTGGCAAAATCAAAAACTGCGCGTTCCGCTACAATGATTTTTCCGGCATGGCACTGAACGGCTTTGACTGGACCGGGGCGGAACTGCAGCAATGCACCTTTGATGATACCCGCCTTGCCGGGGCCAGCTTTTACGGCGTGCGGCTGGGCGGAACCCGGTTCACCCGCTGCGATTTGCAAAAAGCCGACCTGCGCACCGCCGAAGAATACGCCATTGATTTGGAGACCAACAAGTTGAAAGGCGCAAGGTTCAGCTTTCCTGATGTGGTAAGGTTACTGGATGGAACGGGGATTGTGATCGAGTGAGGCGCTTAAAACGACCCAACGTAAGGTGCTTTGATAAAAACCCAAATAGGAAATTGGCTTCCCTCTGAGGGGCCGTTCTCTTTATAATGCACTACCACCATTTAACCTGCCTCTTACCCGTTGGGGCGCCCATTGTGCGCCCGCTAACCTGACAGGATAACGATTTTTAGAAAATGATAAACCGGGTAAAAAACCCAAAAACTCGCCCTGAATTTTTACAATTCGAAAATGGTGAAAATGTTGTGGAATTTTTTGGCGTGTGGTATAATAAATGAAATCGCGGTTTATGGTTGATTTTTCGGCCCGGCCGCATTTGATTAAAAAAGCAACGCGCGGCCGAACAGGCTGCCGGGTGCAGCCGGAAAATCCCCGGGTACGCCCATTTATAAGGAGGAACGAACGGAACATGCAGAAGAAAAAAATCACCGCATTCCTGCTGGCGCTGGCAATGGTGTCCGCTATGGCACTGCCCGTTTTTGCACAGGAGCCGAACCCGCAGGCTGAAACCGCTGCAAGCATTGCAGTGGTGGAAACTGCTACCCCGGAAACCGCAGCCACCGAGAAACCGGAAGTTGACGCTGAACCGGCAGAGGACAACGTGAAAGAGGATGCCGCTACCTATGATGCACCGCCGGAGAACGGCTGGTATCAGGAATACCCCGGCGGCCCCTGGTATTGGTACGAAAACGGCGTGCGCCAGGGCACCACTGGCCGCGGCAAGGAAATCTATGACCCCAAGAGCGATGCCTGGTACTGGCTGGATGCTGTTCAGGGCGGCGCTATGACCACCAATAAGGACGTCTATCAGGACTCCAACGGCGGCAAGTGGGTGCGTTACGATGCCAACGGCCATATGGTCAAGGGCTGGAATACCAACGAGAAGGGTACTTACTACTTCGATCTCGTGACCGGTGCTATGGTAAAGGGGATGTGTACGATAGACGGCATTCCCTGCGCATTTGATACCACCACAGGCATTGGCCTGGATAAGCAGTGGGTCAACATTAACGGTGACAAGTTCTGGTACGAAGGCGGCAAGCGCCAGGGCACCACTGGCCGCGGCAAGGAAATCTATGACCCCGCTTCCGATGCCTGGTACTGGCTGGATTCCGTCAATAACGGCGCAATGGCTGTCAGCAAGGATGTCTATCAGGACTCCAACGGCGGCAAGTGGGTCCGCTATGATGCCAACGGCCATATGATCAAGGGCTGGAATACCAACTCTCAGGGTACTTATTACTTTGACCTCATCACCGGCGCTATGGCAAAGGGCACCGTTGTGATCGACGGCATTACCTGCGTGTTTGATTACAACACCGGCATTCTGCAGTCCACCAGCGTGGATGTGACCAAGTACCGCGAGATCAAGCGCACCAACTACTATGCTGACGGCAGCGTGATGAATACCCTGACCACCGATTACGATGCACAGGGCCGCCTGCTGAAAGAGCAGCGCCGCGATAAGTCCGGCAACCTGCAGGTTCAGGACGACTTCTATTATGAATACAACGGCATGCTGACCAAGCATACCCACCGCGAGTACGGCAACGACAACTACTCTTACGAGTATCGCTATGAGTATGATAACAGCAACCGCTTTGCCAAGATCTCCGTTTACCGCTACAATGGCGGCTGGTACCTGTACAGCTACTGGACTGCCAAAGAGTGGGACAGCCTGGGCAGCGTTTCCAAGTTCTGGGAATACAACGGCCAGAACAAAGTTACCTGCATCGTCAACCTGACCAGCAGCGGCAGCCGTAACCGTTACACCAAGATGACCATTGTGAACAGCAGCAACAAGACCGTGCGTACTGACACCTGGAGCTATGACAGCAACGGCCACCTGGCCGGCTGGACCAACAGCGGCAACTCCAACGGCTATTCTAACGTGCTCAGACTCTCCAGTGATAACAATATTGGTGCTGGCAACCCGCTGTTCGACCGTCATTGCGGCAAATTTGTCACCGATGACAAGATCACCAGCGCTTCCATCAAGTTCCAGAACGATGAAGTTGTCGAGATCCGCCAGAACAACCAGCGCATCTCTTACACCAACCAGGAAAGTATGGGTATGAACAGCAGCAACAATCTGACCCGTACCTTTGCTACCTACACCGATGGCGGCAACTTCCGTTACCGCACCCTGGTTGAGTACTTCAAGTACAAGAACTAAGGCAACACCGCACAATTCCCACCTGACGGCTTAAGCACCGCTCCGGCGGCTGCGGCACGGCGTCTGCGTTGCCAAAATGCTCGATAATACACAAAGTATTATCTGCGCTTTTGGCTTAGCAGCTGCCGCACCTCGCTCGCCGTATCGGCACTTAGAATTATGCGGTATTGCTCTAAGCGTAACAGCTTAGCTTGATGTTGGCTTAACCCTAAAACCACGGCCCCCGGCAGAGTATTTTACGCTCTGCCGGGGGCTTTTTGTGTATTGCCGCCCATTTGCGGGCATACTGAACAATGAACCCCGATGACGAAAGGAGCACTGTATATGCCTGCAAAAATGAACCCCTTTGAGGTAAAAACCAAACCCGCCGACCGCTACTATATGGACTGGCAGAAACTTTACCCCCGCCCCTATGACAAAAACGAGGTGGACCCCTACACCCGGCTGCGTATTATTTTAATGAACGGCACCGAGTACGAGGCCAACTGGTTCTCCCACCAGTTCCACCGCCACTGCACCAACAACGACCTGCGCCGGGAACTTGCCGTGCTGCGCCGCACCGAGCAGCAACAGCAAAAGCGCATTGCCTGCTTAAAGCCGATCGACGAAAGTATTCTGGAAACCACCATCGGGTACGAGCAGCTGGCCGTGGACCTGACGGCTATTCTGGCCCAGCGGGAGCCGGACGCCTATGTGGTGCAGGTGATGAACCTGGCTCTGCTGGAGGATTTTGACCACCTGTACCGCTATGCGGATCTGCTGGAACTGGAACGCGGCATCCACGCCGAGCGGCTGGTGGGCTGCTATACCGAGATCATGCCCGGACGCCCCACCATTGCGGAGCACCGCCACCCGCGGGACAGCGTGCGCAAGCCCATCAGCGCGGCCACGGCGGCCCCCATCACCAAGCTGAACGCCGCCATTATCACCGCCGCCGAACAGCAGACGATGAACTATTATATGAACATCGGCACCTTTTATGATAGTGACCTTGGCCGCAGGCTGTACCAGGAGATCGGCATGATCGAAGAACAGCATGTGACCCAGTACGGCGCTCTGCTGGACCCCGGCATGACTTGGCTGGAAAACCTGCTGCTGCATGAATATACCGAGTGCTACCTTTATTGGTCCTGCGTGGAGGATGAAACCGACCTGCATATTAAAAAGATCTGGGAGCAGCATTTTGAGCAGGAGTGCAGCCACCTGCATGCCGCCGAAGCCCTGCTGAAACAGTACGAGGGCAAGGAAGCCTGCCAGATCATCCCGGATGGGACTTTCCCGGAACTGCTGCGCTTTGGCCCCCAGAAAGAATATCTGCGCAAGGTGCTCAAAACCACCATGTTGAACACCGCTGTGCAGGATGACCCCGCCATTCCGGTGGAGACCCTGACCAAAGATGCACCCTACTATGCTTACCAGGCTGCCGTCTGCCCGGATGCTGCCCGCGTGGCCAGCCACCAGGTGATTGAAGAGCACATTGGCACCAGCGGCAAGGACTACCGCTTTGAAGAAAAGCCCCATCCGGTTGAAGCCCTGCGCGACCGCACCCAGGATAATACCACGATTGCCCGAGGCAAAATCTGAACCACCCGAAGGGGCAGAGGATGGCAAACCGCCATCCTGTACATGAAAACAGGCTGTTTTTTGTAAAAAATGCCGGAGTGGATGGGAGGGCCTGCCCTCTTGAACTGCCGTGCCGGGGAACGTATAATAATAACATTGCTGTGTAAGCAGCCGGCAGTGGTTACCGGGCGTTGAAAAGTGATGTTGCGCGGGGGTGATGGGAGCATGATGTACGCCCGCTGACCGCGCCCCAACAATGCTTTTTGACATGCGGCAACTACCTGCCGCTGCTTACAATGAGGGAGGATGTTGAGATTGAAACGTGAATCATTTGCTTCACGCATTGGCTTTTTGATGGTCAGCGCAGGCTGCGCCATCGGCATTGGCAATGTGTGGCGCTTCCCAACCGTAACGGGCCAGTATGGCGGCGGCGTATTTGTGCTGTTCTACCTGCTGTTCCTGGTTTTGATGGGAGCACCGGTGCTTACCATGGAGCTGGCTGTTGGCCGTGCGGGCCACGGCAGCGCGGGCACAGCCTACCGTGCGCTGGAACCCAAAGGCAGCAAGTGGCACCTGCACGGCTGGGCCTGCCTGATTGGCTGCTGCGTGCTGATGATGTATTACACCACCGTCAGCGGCTGGATGCTGGCCTATTTCTTCCGGTTTGTCAAGGGTACATTCACCGGTCTGGCCGCCGATGCCGTCAGCGGCGTGTACGCCGACCTGCTGGCCGACCCGTTCGAGCAGATCGTCTGGATGGCCATTACCGTGCTGCTGGGCTTTTTTGTCTGCAGCCGCGGTTTGCAGAACGGCATTGAACGCATTGGCAAATGGATGATGGGCGCGCTGTTTGTGCTGATCCTGGTTCTGGCTGTGCACAGCTTTGTGCTGCCCGGCGCGGGCGAGGGCCTGGCGTTCTACCTGCTGCCGGACTGGAACCGTGCCGCCGAAATGGGCATTGGCAATGTCATTGTGGCTGCCATGAACCAGGCGTTCTTTACCCTCAGCCTTGGCGTTGGCGCTATGGAAATCTTTGGCAGCTACATGAGCCGGGATTATACCCTGGCGGGCGAGTCCCTGCGCATCTGCGCGCTGGATACCTGCGTGGCCATCTGTTCCGGCCTGATCATCTTCCCGGCCTGCTTCTCTTACGGGGTCAGCCCGGATGCAGGCCCCAAGCTGATCTTTATCACCCTGCCCAATGTATTTGCCAATATGGCGGGCGGCCGCCTGTGGGGTACACTGTTCTTTGTATTTATGACCTTTGCCAGCTTTTCTACCATCATTGCTGTGTTCCAGAACATTCTGGCCTGCCTGCAGGAAAGCTTTGGCTGGAGCCTGAAACGCGCCTGTGCCGTTGGAACGGTGTTCATCCTGCTGGCCAGCGTGCCCTGCATTCTGGGCTTTAACCTGTGGAGCGGTGTGCAGCCCATGGGTCCCGGCAGCACCGTGCTGGATGCTGAGGACTTTTTGGTCAGCAACCTGCTGCTGCCCATTGGCAGCTTGATCTACCTGCTGTTCTGCGTAACCAGGTGGGGCTGGGGCTTTGATAACTACTTAACCGAAGCCAATACCGGCAAGGGCCTGCGCCTGCCGCGGTGGTTCAAGCCGTATTTCAGCGTGGTGCTACCGCTGCTGATCGTGTTTATTCTGGTGCAGGGCCTGTAAAATAAAGCCGTACCGGAACCCGGCAAACCGCAAAAAAATACCTGCCTGCTGCAAACTGCCCAAAAGGCATGGCGTGGCGGGTGGTATTTTTTTGAGGGATTTTGTTAATAATGTGTCAAATACCCCTTGCGCAAACCGCAGATTCTGCGTATAATATAGGCAGGGCAAAAGGGGCTGTCTGCCCCCTGTGCCAAACAGTACCAAAGCACAAGGCTAATATAAATTACCGAGAGGAGTTTTTTACCATGGGTTTGGGCAAAAAGACGATTGATGACGAAAACTACGCTGGCAAGCGTGTGCTTGTCCGCTGCGATTTCAATGTCCCGATGAAGGACGGTGTGATCACCAACGACAACCGCATCAATGCGGCTCTGCCGACCATCAAAAAGCTGATCGCTGACGGCGCAAAGGTTATCCTGTGCAGCCATCTGGGCAAGCCGAAGAACGGCCCCGAAGCCAAGTTCAGCCTGGCTCCCGTTGCTGTTCGCCTGAGCGAAAAGCTGGGTCAGCCGGTTACCTTTGCTGATGACGACAACGTTGTTGGCAACCAGGCCAAGGCTGCTGTTGCCACCATGGGCAACGGCGATGTTGTTCTGCTCCAGAACACCCGTTTCCGCAAGGAAGAAACCAAGAATATCGACACCTTCAGCGAAGAGCTGGCCAGCCTGGCTGACGCTTACGTTGACGATGCTTTCGGCTCCTGCCACCGTGCACACTGCTCCACCGCAGGTGTGACCAACTATGTTAAGGATACCGCTGTTGGCTACCTGATGGAAAAGGAAATCAAGTACCTGGGCAACGCCGTCAACAACCCGGAGCGCCCCTTCACCGCTATTCTGGGCGGCGCTAAGGTTGCTGATAAGCTGAACGTTATCTCCAACCTGCTGGAAAAGGTCGATACCCTGATCATCGGCGGCGGCATGGCCTACACCTTCCTGAAGGCACAGGGCTATGAGATCGGCAAGAGCCTGGTTGACGATTCCAAGATCGACTACTGCAAGGAAATGATGGCTAAGGCACAGGAAAAGGGCGTTAAGCTGCTGCTGCCCGTTGACGCTGCCTGCGTTGCTGACTTCCCCGATCCCATCGACGCACCTGTCGAAGTTAAGGTCGTTCCCGTTACCGCAATCCCGGCTGACATGGAAGGCTGCGATATCGGCCCCGAGAGCATGAAGCTGTTTGCTGATGCCGTCAAAGCTTCTAAGACCGTTGTCTGGAACGGCCCCATGGGCGTGTTCGAAAACCCGACCCTGGCAGCCGGCACCCTGGCCGTTGCCAAGGCTATGGCTGAAAGCGGCGCTACCACTGTGATCGGCGGCGGCGATTCTGCAGCTGCTGTGCAGCAGATGGGCCTGGGCGACAAGATGACCCACATCTCCACCGGCGGCGGTGCTTCCCTGGAATACCTGGAAGGCAAAGAGCTGCCCGGCATTGCCGTTATCCAGAACGCATAATTAAAAAACCGCAGGAGCGCGGCGGCTTAGCCGCTGCGCTCTTTTTGTTATGTGGCCCGCATGGTAGACAACAAAGAAAATCCACGCAAGCAAATAAGTAGTTAATAAGAAGGAGTTTTTATCATGGATAAACAGAACCGTAAGGCAATTATTGCCGGTAACTGGAAAATGAACAAGACTGCTACCGAGGCTGCTGAACTGATTGACGCCCTGATCCCCGCTGTTAAGGATGCAGGCTGCGAAGTTGTGATCTGCGTGCCGTTCACCGACCTGGTGACCGCCGTTGCCAAAACCAAGGGCACCAACATCCATGTTGGCGCTGAGAACGTTCACTTTGAAAAATCCGGCGCTTTTACCGGCGAGATCAGCGCTGACATGCTGACCGACCTGGGCGTTGAGTACGTTGTGGTTGGCCACAGCGAGCGCCGCCAGTATTTTGCTGAAACCGATGAAACCGTCAACAAGCGCGCCAAGGCTGCACTGGCCGGCGGCCTGAAGCCCATCATCTGCGTGGGCGAAAGCCTGACCCAGCGCGAACAGGGCGTGACCGAAGAGCTGATCCGCATGCAGGTCAAGATCGCTCTGAACGGCGTGACCGCTGACGAGCTGAAGAACGTTGTTATCGCTTACGAGCCCATCTGGGCCATCGGCACCGGCAAGACCGCTACCGCTGACCAGGCTGAGGAAGTCTGCGCAGCCATCCGCAAGGTGGTTGGCGAGCTGTACGGCGCTGACGCCGCCAAGGCACTGACCGTTCAGTACGGCGGCAGCATGAACCCCAAAAACGCAGAGGAACTGCTCTCCAAGCCCGATGTTGACGGCGGCCTGATCGGCGGCGCATCCCTGAAAGCAGACCAGTTTGCTGTTATCGTGGAAGCTGCTACCAAAGGCTGAGAATGAATGAGCAATTAGGAATGAGAAATTAGGAATTGGCTGAACCGGAAAGGCTTGAGCCGATGGAACCACCTTTCCGTCTGCTGCGCAGACAGCTTCCCTCAAGGGAAGCCAAGTGTGGCACCAAAATGGTATCTATTATTCTGTGCGCCCCTACGGTGGGATGCGTAACGAGCCTTTGTCCACCACAAACTCCTAACTTCTCCCTCCTAACTTCTAACTTCTAACTAAAACTAAGGGAGAACCAATCAATGGCAAAGAAACCTGTAATGCTCTGCATCATGGACGGCTTCGGCTGGACCCCGGACGAAACCTATGGCAACGCCGTTGTTGCTGCCAACAAGCCGCATCTGGATGCACTGATGAAAAATTACCCTATGACCACCATCAACGCATCTGGCATGGCTGTCGGCCTGCCAGATGGCCAGATGGGCAACTCTGAAGTTGGCCATACCAACATGGGTGCTGGCCGCATCGTGTACCAGCAGCTCACCCTGATCACCAAGTCCATCAAGGACGGCGAAATGTTCAAGAACCCTGTGCTGGTCAAGAACATGAAAGCTGCCATTGATGCCGGCAAGGCCATCCACCTGATGGGCCTGGTTGGTACCGGCGGCGTTCACAGCCATGCCGATCACTGGTTCGGCGTGCTGGAAATGGCTAAGCATATGGGCGCAACCAAGGTTTATCTGCACTGCATCATGGACGGCCGTGATACCGACCCCCATTCCGGTAAGGGATTCCTGGCTGACCTGCAGGCCAAGCTGGACGAGCTGGGTATTGGCACCATCGCCAGTGTCAGCGGCCGTTACTATGCTATGGACCGTGACAACAACTGGGACCGTGAAGAAAAGGCTTATGCCGCTTTTGTTTACGGCGAGGGCAACCATGCCGCCAATGCACAGGAGGCCATTGAGGCTTCTTATGCGGACGGCAAGACGGATGAATTCGTGATCCCTGCCGTTACCTGTGAGGGTGGCCGCGTGGAGGATGGCGATACCATCATCTTCATGAACTTCCGCCCCGACCGTGCCCGCCAGATGACCCGCATTTTCTGCGATGATGCCTTTACCGGCTTTGAGCGCCGCGGCGGCCGCAAGCAGGTTCACTATGTCTGCATGGCCGAGTATGATGCTACCATGCCCAACTGCGAAGTTGCCTACCCGCCGGTTGAGCTGAGCAACGTTCTGGGCGAGTATCTTTCCAAGAACGGTAAGACCCAGCTGCGCATTGCCGAGACCGAGAAGTACGCCCATGTGACCTTCTTCTTCAACGGCGGTGTGGAAGCCCCCTATGAGGGCGAGGACCGCAAGGTGATCCCCAGCCCGAAGGATGTGCCCACCTATGACCTGAAACCCCAGATGAGCGCCCCGGAGGTTGCTGACGAGTGCAAGGCCCGCATTGAGAGCGGCAAGTACGATGTGATCATCCTGAACTTTGCCAACTGCGATATGGTCGGCCATACCGGCGTGTTTGATTCCGCTGTCAAGGCTGTGGAAGCTGTTGATGCCGCTGTGAACGAGGTTGTGACCGCTGTGCTGAACGCCGGTGGCTGCGTGTTTCTGACCGCTGACCACGGCAACGCCGAAAAGATGAAGAACCCGGACGGCACCCCGTTTACCGCCCACACCACCAACCCGGTGCCGTTTGTGGCCATCGGCTGCGGCGATGTGAAGCTGCGTGAGGGCGGCTGCCTGGCAGATATTGCCCCCACCATGCTGCCTTATATCGGCCTGCCGGTACCCTCGGAGATGACCGGTAAGAGCTTGATCGTTGACTAAGCACTCAAATAAAGTAAAAGAGGCCCGGAACTGTCGAAAAGACAGTTTTTGGGCCTCTTTTTTGTGCAAAATGGAAATAATGAAGAAAAAATTTCAATGTTAACATATGATAATGAAATGCGGAAGTCATATGTGTTATAATACCGAATATGTTGGCTATGAACAAAAACGAATAAAACAGGAACACATATTATTTATGGGGGGGGGGGGGGTAACACTGCCAGCAAGTTGCGGGCTGGCTGTGTGCCCCGGATGCGAAGAGACAAAAAAAGATATGCCTGAAGGGGAGAAACACACATGGAGAAAGCACGGAATGTTGATATCCGGCAGTTCTACCGGGAAGATCTTGGGGTCCATTCCGAAGAACTGTTGGATAAGCTGGAGGCGGTATCCCAGGCGGTAACGCTGCAAAAAGGGGAGATCCTGAATAAAAAAGGGGAACGCCAGACCATGCTGCCGTTTTTGATCGAAGGCATGATGCGCTGCGTTACCTTGGATAGTGAGGGCAAAGAGAAAACCCTGGGCTTTACCATGAACCGCGGCGATGTGGTGCTTTCCAACATGGACCTGACCGGCTGCCATATCAGCACGGACCAGGCACTGGTTCCATCAACCCTGATTTTGCTGCCCATTGATTATGTGTTGCAGAACATGAAAGATGAGCCGGAGGTGATCCGCGTCTATCAGGAGCAGATCGTCAAGTGGGGCATGATCTATCAGTCCCGCGCCGTGAGCCTGAGCCAGGGGGACGCGACCGAGCGGTTCGAATGGTTCTGCAAGGAGTATCCCGGCATGGTAGATATGGTCAATAACCGCTATATTGCATCGTTTTTGGGCATTACCCCGGTCACTCTCAGCCGCCTGCGCCACGGCGTTGCCACAAAAGTGGGCCGCGAAAAGCGGACAGACGAAGAATAAAGAAATAATAATCCTGATATGCAGCAGCGCCCGCACCGGACTGTAAGGATCCGGTACGGGCGCTGATTTTTCTTTATGTGGTTTTGCCTGTGTATATCACTGGATCAGTACGCCGGTGGTTTCATCAAAGTGGTAGGTTTGACCATCAATGGTGCTCCAGCCCTTGTACATGGCACCGGTGTTCAGGTCGTAATACCAGCGCTTGCCATCCTGGGCGTACCAGCCTTTGATCATAGCGCCGTTGGCGTCATACCGCACCCACTTGCCGCCGTTGGAATCCTGGTATACTTCCTTGCTTACGGCTTTGGCACCCTGCTGCACGCTGTCCAGCCAGTACCAGGCACCGCTGGCGGGGTCATAGATCTCTTTGCCGCGGTAGTTGGCGTTGCTGGGCTGCCAGCCCTGGCGCACCCAGTTTTCGTACCAGTAGCTCTTGCCATCAATCGTGTACCAGAAGTTGCCCGGCGTGCCGCTGGTCATTTTGCCGTAAACGGGGTCGAAGTAGTACAGCTGGTTGTTTACCGCAACGGAACCATACTGCATAATACCGGTCTTGGGGTCATAGTACACCTTGCGGCCATCCGGCAGGGTCCAGGGGCCTTTGATCATGGCACCGGTGACCGGCTCAAAATAGTACCACTTGCCGTTCTGGCAGTCCTCACCTTTTACCATGTGGCCGTTGGCATCATAGCGCACCCATTTGCCGCCGTTGGATTCCTGATAAACGTCTTTATTCACGGCCTTGGCACCGCCCTGGTTGGCATCCAGCCAGTACCAGGCGTTGCTGCCGGAATCGTAAATTTCCTTGCCGCGGCCTGTGGTGCCCTGCTTTACGCCGTTCTCATACCAGTAATCGCGGCCGTTCTCGCTGCGCCAGCCGGTGTAGTTGTTGTTATTGCCGGGATACTCGCCAAACCAGTAATTCAGGTCAACATTGGCATTCACACCGGGAACCGTACCTTTGTTGCTGTACTGCCACATGTTGCAGCTGCTGCCGTCATAGCTTACGCCGGAACGGTAGTCGGCCATCCACTTGTACCATCCGGAATTACTGAACCGAGAGTCCGTCAAGTAATTCTGGAAGAAATAATAGTAAGAGTAAATGCCCACGCGGTAGCCGGCGTTGGAAACCATGTTGCACCAGGTCTGGGCAATATCGCCGTAAGTAGAGTTGCTGGCGATGGGGTTGCCGTCACGGGTATGTTCAATGTCCAGAAATACCGGCAGGGTGGGGTTGTGCCCGCTCAAAAGGCTCAGGGTATGGCGGGCCTCACTGGCGGCCATATCGGTATTTTCAGCGTAAGAGTAAAGGTACACGCCATAGGGGATGCCAAGCCGTTCACACTCGCTTACGTTGCGGTACCACTGGGCGTCATCCTGTTTGTTTTCGCCCACGCCATCGTATTCGCTGCCAATGCCGCAGCGAATCATGACAAAATCAATGCCGGAATTTTTAACGGCGTCCCAGTCAACGGTGCCCTGATGGTAGCTGACATCAAAGCCGTTATAAGTAACGCTGCAGGTGGCAATGCCGTTGGAACTGTAGGTGGCAGCGTCCTGTTGGACAATATCCTCCCACTCGATGGCGGGCACGGAATCATCATAGATCGGCACGCCATCTTTGTAGCGGAAGCTGTTTTCCAGCCCGTTTGCCACATCATACGGTACGCCGGAATCTTCCTGTGCGGTTTCCGGCGTGCTGGTTTCGGCCGCCGCAGGCAGCGCCGCAAACAGCCCTGCTGCCATAACAGCTGCCGCAGCCAGGCTGGCTGTGCGCAGTTTTAGAGTCCCTTTCAAAATTTATTCCTCCTTCAAAGTGAACATCATTAACTATCATCATACCACAACCGCATAGCCTTGGGAATGGTTACATATGTAAAATTTGAAAGCAATACCGCATAATTCTGCGTGTCGATGCCCCTATCGACGCTTGAATTTGCAGGGCAGGGAAGGTTCGGTGCAGCCCAAAAGAAAAACGTGCATTCTGACGTGTCTTGCGCTGCGCGCTACTTGCCAATGCAGGCAAAATCGGGTATGATAACAATAAGTAGAAATATTCTGCCGGACACCCGGCAGATTGGGTAAGAAACAGCAAAGGAGAACCTGTTATGCGTTATTGCAAAAAATGTACCATGCCGGACACCCGCCCCGGTATCACCTTTGACTCTGAGGGCGTTTGCAGCGCCTGCCGCCATTACGAAAACCGCAAAAATGTGGACTGGGACGCCCGCTTTAAGGAGTTTGAAGCCTACTGCAACAAGTACCGCGGCATGAACGGCCCCGGCGGTTATGACTGCGCTGTTGCTGTTTCCGGCGGTAAGGACAGCCACTTCCAGGTTTGGATGCTGAAAGAAGTCATGCACATGAACCCCATCCTGTTCAGCGTGGAGGATAACTTCCCCATGACGCAGGCCGGCATCCATAACCTGAAAAACATCAGCGAGGAATTCGGCTGTACCATCATCAGCTGCAAGCCCAACATCCGCGCCCAGAAAGTGCTGATGCGCAAGTTCTTTGAAAAATACGGCAAGCCCACCTGGTATGTGGACCGCCTGATCTATACCTTCCCGCTGCACATGGCAGCCAAGTTCAACACCCCCATGCTGTGCTATGGCGAGAACGTCAGCTTTGAATACGGCGGCTGCTCCGATAAGGAGACGTATTCCGCCATGGATCAGATCGAAAATGGCGTGGCGGTCGGCTTCCCGATGGAAGAGCTGGTGGGCGACGGCGTGACCGAAAACGACCTGTCCCTGACGCTGGCCCCCTCTGCCGAAGAGCGCGCGAAGCTGGACCCGTTCTATATGAGCTACTTTGTGCCCTGGAACAGCTACAAGAACTACCAGATCGCCAAGGCGCACGGCTTCCATGACCTGACCCATGAATGGGACCGCACCCACCATGCCGAAAACTTTGACCAGATCGATTCCCGCGCCTACCTGGTGCACTCCTGGCTCAAGTACCCCAAGTTCGGCCATGCCGCTGCAACCGACTATACCGCCCGCTATATCCGCTATGGCATGATGACCCGCGAGGAAGCCATTCCCATCATCAAGGCCCGCGATGGCAAGCTGGACCCGCTGTGCGTGCGTGATTTCTGCGATTTCTGCGGCTATACCGAGAGCGAGTTCTGGAAGATCATGGATAAGTTCTATAACCGTGATCTGTTTGAAAAGAACGACTGCGGCGAGTGGGTGCTGAAACACCCCATCTGGGAGGAAAACAAATAATGGTACGTCATGTTATTTTGTGGAAGCTGAAAGAGATGCCCGCCGCTGAACAGGAAACCGTCAAGGCGGATATCAAAGCCGGGCTGGAAGGTCTGGCCGGGCAGATCCCCGGTTTGGCGGAGATCCATGTTTACACCAAGGCCCTGCCCAGCTCCGCCAATGCGGACCTGATGCTGGATACCACCTTTGTGGATGAAGCCGCCCTGAAAGGCTATGCCGTTCACCCGGCCCATGTGGCTGTGGCTGATGGCAAAGTGCGCCCCTATACCGCCGTGCGCACCTGCCTGGATTTTGAAGTATAACAGGGTAAGCTATTAAGCTGAAAAAGGATCCATCAATGATGCAGAATACAGAACATACCGCCGCGCCGCTACTGGTGCGCGGGGGCCGGGTTCATGATGCCGTTCACCCGGAACCACAGCAGATCGACCTGCTGCTGGAAAACGGCCGCATTGTTGCCATGGGGCATGAACTGAACGTGCCCGCCGATATCGCCGTGCTGGATGCTGCCGGGCTGGATATTTTCCCCGGTTTTGTGGATGCGCACACCCATATCGGCCTGGATGGTTATGGCATCGGGTACGAAGGCTGCGACTACAACGAGATGAATGACATCTGGACCCCGCAGCTGCGCGCCATTGACGGCATCAACCCTCGCGATCCCTCTTTTGCCCATGCACGGGAAGCAGGCATTACCTGCGTGTGCACCGGGCCGGGCAGCGCTAATGTGCTGGGCGGTACCTTTACCGCCATCAAGACGGTGGGCGAGCGTGTGGACAACATGATCGTCAAGGAAGCCGTTGCCATGAAATGTGCCTTTGGCGAAAACCCCAAGCGCTGCTATAAAGATAAATGCGATTCTACCCGCATGTCCACCGCTGCGTTCCTGCGCGGGGCGCTGGCTTCCGCCAGGGATTACGGTGCCCGCAAGGCTGCCGCCAACGGCGATGTGACCAAAATGCCCGCTTATAACCAGAAGCTGGAAGCCTTGCTGCCGGTGCTGGACCACACCATTCCCCTGAAAGCCCATGCACACCAGGCCAACGATATCTTTACCGCCATCCGCATTGCCAAAGAGTTCGATGTGGGCCTGACGCTGGAACATGTGACCGAAGGCCACCTGATCGTGGACGAACTGGCCAAGGAAAGCAATATTCCCATGGCCGTCGGCCCCAGCCTGACCTTTGCCAGCAAGTTTGAACTGCAGAACAAATCCTGGGAAACGCCGGGCGTTTTGGCAAAAGCGGGCTGCCATGTTTCCATCATCACCGATAACTCGGTCATTCCGCAGCAGTACCTGCCGCTGTGCGCCGGTATGGCGGTCAAAGCCGGCATGGATCCGTTTGCCGCATTGCAGGCCATCACCATCAACCCGGCCAAGCACATCGGCATTGCTGACCGTGTTGGCTCCATCGAGGTCGGCAAGGATGCAGACCTGGTGCTGACCGATGGCTGCCCGTTTGAGGTTATGACCAACGTGAAAGCTGTTCTGATCAACGGCGCAGTGGTCAGCCAGAAATAAAAAGCACTGCACCGATGTAAAAAATAGGCTGGCATCTTGCAAACAGCAGGGTGCTGTGCTATAATATCCACAGAACAGCAAAGGCGCTGTCCGATAGCATTGCTATACGGACAGCGCCTTTTTTGGTTCAATAGGAATTACCACGGATGGAATGAGAGTGAGAAATATGGAAAAGAATCCTCGTTATGTCGAAATCGATTACGCCAAATACGCGCCCGATATCCCGGAGGATCAGCTGGAAGCTTATTACGGCCTGCCCAAACATGTACAGTTCTGTAATGAATGCGTGATGAGCAACCAGAAGCCGAACTCCTGCTATGAATTTGAACATACGATCAAGTCCATTAAAAAGACGATGGTTATTCAGGACGACGGCACCTGCGATGCCTGCCATGCCTGCCACAATAAGGCGAACGGCCATATTGACTGGGCTCTGCGCGAAAAAGAGCTGCGTGAGCTGTGCGATGAATACCGCAAAAATGACGGCAGCTATGACTGCCTGGTGCCCGGCTCCGGCGGCAAGGACAGCTTTTATGCCGCTCACATCCTGAAATACAAATACGGCATGCACCCCCTGACGGTGACTTGGGCACCGCATATCTACACCCCCTGGGGCTGGGATAACATGCAGGCCTGGATCCACGCCGGGTTTGATAACTACCTGTGTACCCCCAACGGCATGACCCACCGTCTGCTGACCCGTTTGGCGACCGAGAACCTGTTCCACCCGTTCCAGCCGTTCATTTTGGGCCAAAAGCAGCTGGCCCCCAAGATGGCCGCCAAGTTCGGCATTCCCCTGGTGTTCTATGGCGAGAACGAGGCCGAGTTCGGCAACCCCATTGCGGATAACAACTCTGCCCTGCGCGATGAGCACTTTTTTGCCGTCAATGATTACGACCATATCTACCTGGGCGGTGTCAGCCTGCGCCAGCTGGAAGAGGATTATAAGGTGGATAAAGCCGACCTGGCCATCTACCTGCCGTCCGAAACTTCCAACCTGGAGAAAAACCATGTTCAGGTGCGCTACCTTGGCTATTACGAAAAATGGCACCCGCAGGGCGCCTACTATTACAGTGTAGAACACGGCGGCTTCCGCCCCGCACCGGAGCGCACCCAGGGCACCTATTCCAAGTATAACTCCATCGATGATAAGATCGACGACTTCTTCTATTACACCACCTACATCAAGTACGGCATCGGCCGCACCACCTATGACGCTGCACAGGAGATCCGCAACGAGGAAATCACCCTGGAAGAGGGCAAGGCGCTGTGCAAAAAGTTTGACGGCGAGTATCCCGACCGCTTTGAAAAAGAGATCTTCCAGTATCTGTCCCTGGACCGCCAGCACTTCCCGTGGGCCAGCCAGCTGTTTGAACAGCCCAAAATGGACCGCGAATACTTTATGCACCTGGCCGACCGTTTCCGCAGCCCCCACCTTTGGAAATGGGAGAACAACATGTGGAAACTGCGTCACACCCCCTACGAGGGCGACAGCGAAGTGCTTTGGGGCGACCCGAAGGGCACCCACCACGAAATATAAGGCCAAGGGCAATACCGCATAATTCTAAGTGCCGATACGGCGAGCGAGGTGCGGCAGATGCCAAGCCAAAAGCGCAGATAATACTGGATGTCTTATCGAGCATTTTGGCAACGCAGCTGCCGGAGCGGTGCTTAAGCCGCAAGGCGGGAATTGTGCGGTGTTGCCCAAGAGCTCTGGAACTGAGGAATTTTTTATGGCTAAGAAAAAAATCCGCCTGATTGCACGGCTGGATGTCAAGGATACCAACCTCGTCAAAGGCATCCAGTTGGAGGGCCTGCGCAAGCTGGGGGATCCCAACCTGTTTGCACGGGAATATTATGAGCAGGGCATTGACGAGCTGCTGTACATTGATATTGTGGCCAGCCTGTATAACCGTAACAACCTTTCGGATATTGTGCGCAAAACCGTGGATGATGTGTATATCCCGGTCTGCGTGGGCGGCGGTCTGCGCAGCGTCGAGGATGTGCGCCACATTCTTTCCATGGGGGCGGATAAGGTTGCCATCAACACGGCGGCCATCAAACGCCCGGAGCTGATCACCGAGGTTGCCAACGCCTTTGGCAGCCAGTGCATGGTGCTTTCCATCCAGGCCAAGCGCAACCGCACCTGGCCCGGCAAGTGGGAAGCTTATTATGACAACGGCCGCGCTCATTCTGGTTATGATGTAGTGGAATGGGCCAAACGCGGCGTGGCGCTTGGGGCAGGGGAGATCCTGCTGATGAGCGTGGACAACGAGGGCCTGCAGCGCGGCATGGACCTGGAACTGATCGAGGCTGTGACCAAGGCGGTCAATGTGCCGGTCATCTGCGGCGGCGGTGTTGGCTGCGGGGATGACATTGTGGACGGTGCCAAAGCCGGTGCCGATGCTGTGGCCTGCGCCGCAGTGCTGCACTATAAAAAAGAAACCGTGCAGGAACTGAAAGATGAAATCCGCGCAGGCGGGGTGGAGGTGCGCCGGGTATGAAAGTAACAGTGATCGATTACGGTCTATCCAACCTGCTCAGCGTGCAGCATGCGTTCGCCCATTTTGGGGCAGAAGTACAGGTGACCAGCAGCCCGGCAGATGTTCTGGCAGCCGATGCCCTGGTGCTGCCCGGCGTGGGCGCTTTCCAGGACGGCATGCAGGGGCTGGAACAGCTGGGGCTGATCGAGCCCATCAAGCAAAAGACGGCCCAGGGTACCCTATTGCTGGGTATCTGCCTTGGGATGCAGATGCTGTTTGACGAATCCGAAGAATTCGGCCTGCACAAGGGCCTTGGCCTGATTCCCGGCCGCGTGGTGCGCATCCCGGATGTGGACGCGGACGGCAGCCCCCAGCGGGTGCCGCACATCAGCTGGAACCCACTGTACCCGGCGGGCGGCCGCACGGATTTTTCCGGTACCGCCTTGCAGAATGTGCAGCCGGGACAGGAATGCTATTTTATCCACTCTTATGTAGCAAAGCCCGCAGCGGAGGAATACCGCCTGGCCGATACCGTGTATGGCGGCCGCAAGGTGTGCGCCGCTGCCCAAAAGGGCTGCGTGATCGGCACCCAGTTCCACCCGGAAAAATCCGGCCCGGTGGGGCTTGGCATCATCAAAGCCTACCTGGACCTGTGCGCCCAGGCAGAATAACAGGGAAATAAAGCGGATTTTCAAACGTAAGATAATCCAATGCTGGGGAACGTTCTGCGCGAGCGTTCCCCTTTTTGTTGTTGGTTTTGCTAAACTGATGGGTGAATTTTGGGCGAAGTTGTACAATTTGGTGCAAATTTGCCTGCAAAAATGGCACCAAAAGTCCATAAAAGTCCAAAAAATGGTCATTTATCTATTCCCAAGGACAAAAGTTTGGTGTATAATAATACCTGTAGCTTGGTTAATTAAATGACAATCTTTCTGGAGAGGTGTCTGTGCATGAAAAAGCTGATATTGGTCACAAGCCCGCCGGCCTGCGGAAAAACCTTTATTTCCAAGCAGCTGGCAAAAGCGCTGAACCACGTTGTCTATCTGGATAAGGATACCTTGATCCCTTTGTCCAAGCAAATCTTTGCGGTGGCGCACCAGCCGTATGACCGTAGCAGCATCTTTTTTGAAAAATATATCCGTGACCTGGAATATCGTGTGGTTCTGGACCTTGCTATGGAAGCGCTGGAGTACGATGATATTGTGCTGATTAACGCCCCCTTTACGCAGGAGATCCGTGACCTTGACTATATTACCACCCTGCGTGCCGAACTGAAAAAGAAGCAGGCGGAGCTGGTTGTGATTTGGGTAGATACTAACCCCAAAGTGTGCCACCAGCGCATGATCGACCGCGCCAGCGACCGTGACATGTGGAAGCTGAACCACTGGGACGAATATATCCTGGGTGTCAACTTTAACCCGCCGCTCAGCTTAAAGCTGGAAAACCAGCCCGATTCGCTGCTGATCTTCCACAATTCTTCCGATGAAGAGTTTGAAGAGAGCATGAAAACCATTGTTGCCCAGTTGGAAGCCGCTGTGGCCAACCGTGTGGAGATCCCGCGCACCCGGTATTGATACTGTCTGTTTTTTATTCCCATTGTGCCGCTTTGGCATGATGGGATTTTTTATTTGCTGTCTGAAATTGCTTTAATTGCTTTTACCGCCGGGGTATGGTATAATCTATTCTGTATCAATCTGCAAAGCAGGGCGCTGCTTTGCGGCAAAAATCAACAGCAAAAGGGGCAGGGCATATGGCAAAGGATCTTCTGGTCGGTTCCACCGGTTTTGTGGGGGGCAACCTGGCGGCAAAACATGCGTTTGCCGCGGTATGCCATTCCACCGATATTGCCACGCAGTTCGGTGCCAAGCCGGATCTGTGCGTGTACGCCGGGGTGCCCGCCGCCATGTTTTTGGCGAATGCAGACCCGGATGCCGACCTTGCCGTGATGGCCGCCGCGCGGGAAAACCTGCGCCAGATCGCCCCCAAACAGCTGGTGCTGATCTCCTCTATCGCTGTCTATGCCGACAGCAGGGGAAAGGACGAGCAGAGCCCCATGACACCGGACGGCCTGCCCGCCTATGGCCGCAACCGCCTGCAGCTGGAACGATGGGTGCGGGAGGATTACCCCAATGCGCTGATTGTGCGGCTGCCTGCCCTATACGGCATTGGGCTGAAAAAGAACTTTTTGTTTGACCTGCACACCATCACCCCGGCTATGCTCAAGCCGGAAAAATATACCGAACTTGCACAAAAATCCCCCCTGGTACGGGATGGCTATACCCTGGCAGATAACGGCTTTTATAAGCTCAACGGTGCGGTGGATGCCGCGGCCCTGCGGGAATTTTTTGCGGGCAATGATTTTAACGCCCTTGCCTTCACGGATTCCCGCAGCCGTTACCAGTTCTATCACCTGGCCCGCCTGTGGCAGGATGTGCAGACCGCGCTGCAAAACGGCCTGACCACCCTCAACCTGACCACCCCGCCCGTTACGGCGGCGGAGGTTTACACCACAGTGACCGGCAAAGCCGACTGGCACAACGAGCTGCCCAAGCCCCCGTTTGATTATGACCTGCGCAGCCGGCATGCTGCGCTGCTGGGCGGGGCGGACGGATACCTGTGTACAAAACAGCAGGAGCTGGATGAGATCTGCGCCTTTATGCGCGCATGGAGGAACTGAGGATGTCCGAACTGAAACTTGCAATTTCCAATATTGCGTGGGATAAAGCGGATGACGAAGCTGTTTACGCTGCCATGCAGCAGAACGGCTTTACCGGGCTGGAAATTGCCCCCACCCGTATTTTCCCGGAATATCCGTATGAAAACCTGACTGGAGCCGCTCTGTTCGGCGGCTACCTGCTCAACCGCTGGGGGTTCCATGTACCCAGCATGCAAAGCATCTGGTACGGCCAGACCGGCAATATTTTTGATCCCGTGCAAGCCGAAGAATTGCTGGATTATACCGCCGAGGCGTTCCAGTTTGCCCACACCATCAACTGCCCCAGTCTGGTGTTCGGCTGCCCCAAAAACCGCCGCCTGGACCCGCCGCACACCGCGGCGGAGGGCGATGCCTTTTTTGCCAAGGCCGGTGCGCTGGCGTCCCACTATGATGTGGTGCTTGCCATTGAGGCCAACCCCCCGGTATACACCAACTACCTGAACAATACAGCCGATGCTTTTGCCATGGTCAAACGGCTGCAAAGCCCCGGCCTTGCGGTTAATCTGGACCTTTCCACCATGATCTCCAACGGCGAGCGCCTGCGGGATTTTGTGGATGATATCAAATACGTCAGCCATGTTCATATCAGCGAGCCGGGGCTGGAACCCATTGTTCCGCGCCAGGAACACAAAGAACTTGCCATGCTGCTGAAAGCCGTTGGCTACAGCGGCGATGTTTCCATTGAGATGAAGCGGACGGATGTGGAAACCGTCCGCAAGACCCTTGCCTATATTGCGGAGGTGTTTGCATGAGCCTGCAGCCAGTGCCGATCCAGAATGTTCCCGGCGTGCCGGATTATACCTGCACCGCCTTTTTGCCCAAAAGCAGCGATTACTGCCTGCTGATCCCCGTCATCAATGAGGGCTCCCGCATTTTGACCGAGTTGGGCCGCGCCCAGAAAGCCGGGGTGGACCGTTTGGTGGATATTGTCATCTGCGACGGCGGCTCCACCGATGGCAGCATGAACCCCGATACGCTGGAGCTGTACGGGGTGAACACCCTGCTGGTCAAAACCGGCCCCGGCAAACAGGGTGCCCAGCTGCGCATGGGCCTGCATTTTGCCCTGACCTTTGGCTATAAGGGCGTGCTGACCATTGACGGCAACAATAAGGATTCCATCGAGGATGTTCCGGAATTTGTTGCCAAGCTGAAAGAAGGCTATGACCTTGTGCAGGGCAGCCGGTTTATCCCCGGCGGTCATGCCATCAATACGCCCAAAACGCGCTATGCGGCGGTACGGCTGATCCATGCGCCAATCATCAGCGCGGCAGCCCACCAGTGGTTTACTGATACCACCAACGCTTACCGCGCCTACAGCCGCGAATACCTGACCCACCCCGATGTGCAGCCGCTGCGGGATGTGTTTATGGGGTACGAGCTGCTGGCCTACCTCAGCATTCGTGCCACTCAGCTGGGTCTGCGCGCCTGCGAGGTCCCCGTGACCCGCGCATACCCGGCATCCGGCAAAACGCCGACCAAAATCAGCGGCTTTAAGGGCAACAGCAATCTGCTGCAGGTGCTGTTTGCCGCCGCAACGGGCAAGTATAACCCGTAATCGGGCAGGGGTGCCCGGCATAGTAATAGATTATCGGAGGTCCTGTGCATGACAGTGGATAAAATCATTATTGGTGCTGGCCTGTATGGCCTGTACGCAGCCCAAAAGTGCGGCGCGGCAGGCCAGCGGGTACTGGTGCTGGAGCGGGACCCTGCCCCGTTCATGCGCGCGACCTATATCAATCAGGCCCGCGTACACATGGGCTACCATTACCCGCGCAGCTACTCCACGGCCATCAAGAGCGCACATTACTTCCAGCGCTTCTGCCGGGATTATGATTTCTGCCTGCACACAAGCTTTGACCAGATCTATGCCACCAGCGCACATTTCAGCTGGACCAATGCGGCCGAATTCCGCCGCTTCTGCGCCGCGGCCAAGATCCGCTGTGATGATGTTGCCCCGGAGCGCTACTTTAATAATGGTATGTGCGATGGCGCATTTTTGACCACCGAGTATACTTATGATGCCCAGGTGCTGAAAAACTGGTTCCTGGAACAGCTGGCAAAGCTGCCCAATGTGCAGGTTCTGTACAGCCATAAGCCGGACAAAATTGAAAAAGCCGGCAGTGTGTGGCGGGTAACGGCAGGGGATACCACGGTGGAAGCACCGTTCATCCTGAACGCGACCTATGCGGGCGTGAACGATATCCACGCCATGCTGGGCCTGCCGCCGTTCAAAATCAAATACGAAAAGTGCGAGATCATCCTGTGCACGGTGGATGAGCGGCTGAAAAATACCGGCATTACCGTGATGGACGGCCCGTTTTTCAGCCTGATGCCCTTTGGCCAGACCGGCCTGCACAGCCTGACCAGTGTGACCTTTACTCCCCACGAAACCAGCTATGATGCGGTAGCAACCTTCCCCTGCCAGCAGCAGAGCGAGGGCAAATGCAGGCCGGGCAGCCTGTATAACTGCAACGAATGCCCGGCTAAGCCGCAGAGCGCCTGGCCCTACATGAGCCAGCTGGCCCGCAAATACCTGAAAGAAGAGTACAGCTTTGCTTATCAGGGCAGCCTGTTCAGCATGAAGCCGATTTTGAAAGCCAGCGAAATAGATGATTCCCGCCCCACCGTGGTGCGCGTGATGAACACCGAACCGATGCTGGTCAGCGTACTTTCCGGCAAGATCAACACCGTGTATGACCTGGACGAGGTATTGAACGTATGAGTGTGACAAATAAAGAAAAGAATTTTATCTCGGCTGTGGTCTACCTGCACAACGATGGTGCCCAGGCCGTGCGGTTTTTTAAGGCGCTGAACGCCGTGCTGGACCAGCACTTTGAACAGTATGAGCTGGTTGCCGTGGATGACGCCTGCGCCGATGATACCATCCCCACCCTGCGGGACTGGGCCAAAGCGCTGGAAAAGCCGCTGACCATCCTGCACCTGAGCCTGCACCAGGGGCGCGAGACCGCCATGAACGCGGGCCTGGATGCCGCGATCGGCGATTATGTGTATGAGTTTGACTCCACCCAGACACCGTACCCCATTGAGCTGGTGTTTGAAGCTTACCGTGCCGCCATGGCGGGCAGCGACATTGTATCCGTCTGCCCGCGGTCTACGGCTGGCAGCAGCAAAATGTTCTACCGCGTGTTCAACGGCAACAGCCATTCGGCTTACAAGCTGCGCACCGATGCGTTCCGCCTGGTCAGCCGCCGCGCCATCAACCGCGTGCATGCTTCCAGTGAAACGCTGCCCTACCGCAAAGCGGCCTATGCGGCATCCGGCTTAAAAATGACCGATCTGGAATTTGATGGCCGCCTGACTGATAATTCCGGCGGGCGCTTTGCCCTTGCCATGGACAGTCTGGCGCTGTATACCGATGCCGGGTATAAGCTCAGTGCAGGCATTGCCATCGTGATGATGTTCCTGGCGCTGGCGGAGCTGGCCTACACGCTGATCATTTTCTGCGCCGGGCACCCCATTGAAGGGTGGACCACCATGATGTTTGTGCTGACCCTTGGCTTTGCCGGGCTGTTTGCTGTGCTGACCATCATCATCAAATATCTTTCGCTGCTGGTGGACCTGGTGTTCAAAAAGCAGAACTACCTGATCGAGAGCATCGAGAAAATCCAAAAGTAAACCCTGCACAGGCGGGGAAGGGAGGGAGCCACCGCATTGATGCAGCAATATGACCAGCGCCGCCTGCGGCTGTTTGCGGTGGTGCTCTTTCTGGGAATCATGGCGGCCAACCTGGGGCGCTATCTGATCTTTGACGGCCTGTATCTGTGGGATGCCCGCCTGCGCTGGCAGGAGTGTGCCTATGTGCTGCACGGGCTGAACCCCTTTGATGTGATGCACAGCCGCGTGCCGTCCATCGAATCTATCGGCTGGCTGGATGCTTCCCTGGGGGGCACAGTGCCCTGGGCCTATGTGCTGGGCAATGTAATCAACCCCGGCTTTTTGCCGTACAGCGCGATGTGCGTGTACATTCTGGCGTTGGATTTTATCGCTCCGCTTGTCACGGCGCTGTGCATGGGCCGCTTTTTGTTGCGCCACCGCTATGTGCAGGATAAATACATGGCCGTGCTGGCATCGCTGCTGGTGTTTGCCCCCAGTATGTGGGCCAATGCGGTGCTGTTTGGCAACCAGAGCGGCATTGTGTGCTGCTGTGTTATCCTTTCCATGTGCGTGCTGGAGGACAGTGAGACTTTGGCGGGCCTGCTGCTGGCTGTTGCCATGTGCAAACCGCAGGTGGCGTTTGTGTTTCTGTTCCCGCTGCTCTGCAAAAAGCACTGGAAAGCAATAACCGTTACCTCCGGCACTGTGCTGGGGTCCTGGCTGCTGGCGGCCATTTTAACCGAAAGCAGCCCCATCTCCATGCTGACAGATATCATGGACCAGGGGTTGAGCTATAATACCTCTTATTATGGGCTGTTCAACTTTTTGTTGGGCTTTGGCATCTCCACCAAGGTGGTTCTCCTGCTGGATGTCGCTGTGGGCGGTGTGATTCTGCTGGCTGCTGCGGCCTGGATGTTCCGCAAAAAGCTGGATAATGACTGGTTGCTCTGGTACGCCGTTACCGCGGTGGTTTCCGTTATGTGGTTTTATAAGCAGAGCCATGATTATATCATTCTGGCGCTGCCTGCCATCGCTATTTTCTGCCTGCCGCATATCAGCCTGCCCGCATGGGGCAGTATCCTGATTTTGCTGGTGGATGTCATTGCCTTTGCGGTACCCAAAGTCTGCACCCTGCTGTGCGGCCTGCCGAAAGATGTGGTTTCGCCCTGGGCTAAACTGCTGGAAACGGTGGCCATTATGGCAACACTGTACTATGTGTTCCAGTCTGCCAAGCGCCATGCAGCGGCATTGCAGCAGGCGAGCCAGAATGGATAATTCCATAGGGGCACACATTGTGCGCCCGCTGCCCTGGCTGGAATAAACGCCTTATTAGAAAACGAAACACACGGCAAAACACCCGCGGGCAGACCGGCCCGCACCCTTGTGATGCCATAAAGGAGGCCGTGACCCGGCATGCCGAACCTGTTATCCCGCCTGCGCGGGCTGCGGCCAGCGCTGACCCGCCGCGCATTCTGGCTGTGGGCGGCGCTTATCACCCTGCTGCGCTGCGCAGTCACCCATTTTCAGCTGGCCTATATGTGGGCTGGCGGCGCCCCGCTGGACGATGAACTGATGTTCCGCGCGGCCAACGCCATCACCAGCGGCCAGTGGCTGGGGGAATATGACTATTTAACGCTTTCCAAAAGCATGTTTTTTGCCGTCTGGCTGGCACTGCTCAACAAACTGCACCTGCCCTACCTGTTGGGCGGGGCACTGCTGTGGTGTGCTGCAGCGCTGCTGGCGGCGTTTGCTCTGCGCCCGCTGTGGCGCAAAAGCCCGGCGGGCCAGGCCAGGGCCTTGGCCCTGCTGCTGTACGCGCTGCTGGCATTTCTGCCGTCCAGCTGGGCGTCTTACACGCTGCGCGTTTACCGGGATAATATCTTCCCGGCGCTCTGCCTGCTGTTTTTTGCCGGTATGGCGGGGGCGGCGCTGCGGGCTGTGTTTTATACCCGCCAGCAGGCACCCATTTGGCCGTGGCTGCTGGCAGCGGGCGTTGGCCTTGCCTGCGGTTACCTGAACCGTGAAGATGCCGGGCTGTTTTTGCTGCCTTTTGCCATTGCGGCTACCCTTTGCATGCTGGTGGTGCTGCTGCACCGCCGCCGCTGGCTGTGCGCCGCGGCGCAGGTGATTCCATATGCGGTTCTGGCGGCAGGGGTGGGCATTTTCTGCGCGCTGAACCAGCACTGGTACGGCGTGTGGGGGCTTTCGGATTTCAGCGAGGGCTCTTTTGCCGATGCGATGGGTGCCATGACCCGCGTGGCGACGGATTCGGACGAGCCGCTGCTCAGCGTGCCCGCCGATGCGCGCGAAAAGCTGTATGCCGAGATCCCGCAGCTGCAATGCCTGCAATACTGGCTGGAGGAGGACCCCCAGCTGCAAAATGATTTCCGCGACCCGGAACTGGACGATTACCGTGCGGGCAGCTTTTATTGGGCAATCCGCCGTGCCGCCCAGTATGAGGGCATTTACGCCGACGCTGCCACCGCCGATGCCTATTGGCAGAGCGTAGCCGATGCCATCAATGCTGCCTGTGATAACGGCACCCTGCCCGCCCGCAGCGGCAGGCGCAGCGCCACCAGCCAGCCCATCCGTGCGCAGTATGTACTGCCCGCAATCCGGGAAGCTGCCAAGAGCGCCCTCTGGGCCCTGACCTTCCAGGATTGCCCGGCCTATTACCAGACCCTGCGCTCTATCGGGACCACCGAGGACGTTGCCCAATGGTCTGCCTACCTGCACTGTAACTTTAATAATGCCGCTGAAGCGGGCAAGGATACGCCCTACTATGCGCCGCTGCAAAAGCTGGCCTACCGCGCGCTTGGCGTATTGCGCTGCGTGTACGCGGTGCTGCTGCCGCTGGCCTTTGTGTGGGCTGTGATGCGGCATCTGTGCGCATTGCCCATGGTTCTGCGCCGCCGCACGGCAGGGGCAGCACTGCCTTGGCTGCTGCTGTTTGGCCTGTTGGCTATGGCAGCCCTGCGCTGCGGCATGATCGCCTTTGTTGAGGTTTCCAGCTTTGGCATTGGCACATCCACCATGTATCTTTCCACCGTGCACCCGCTGCTGCTGCTGTACACATACGGGTGCCTGATCTACTACCGCAATAAAGGAGTCATCACCGAATGACGGATCTGTTGATTATTGGCGGCGGTGCGGCGGGCCTGATGGCCGCCGGTGCCGCCTGCGCACGGGGGCTGACCACCGCCGTGGTGGAACACAACCCCAAAGGCCCCGGCCAAAAGCTGCTGATTACCGGCAAGGGCCGCTGCAATGTGACCAATGATTGTGATGTGCGCGAGTTTTTGAACTATGTGCGCCATAACCCGCGCTTTTTGTACTCCGCGCTGTACGCATTCTCTCCGGCAAGCGCTATGGAACTGTTTGAATCCCTTGGCGTGCCGCTCAAAACGGAACGCGGCCGCCGGGTGTTCCCGCAGAGCGACCGTGCCGCCGATGTGCTGGCCGCCCTGCGCAGCTATGCCGCCGACGCCAAATTTGTGCATGGCAGCGCCAAAGAGCTGTTGATTGAGGATGGTCGCTGTGTTGGCGTGCGCACCTCGGATGGCAAAACCCACCGCGCAGCCCATGTTCTGGTTACTACCGGCGGCACCAGTTACCCCGCCACCGGCAGCGATGGCTCCGGCTATAAGCTGGCACGGCAGGCGGGCCACACCATTGTGCCGCCCCAGCCCAGCCTGTGCAGCCTGGTCAGCCCGGATCCGGCCTGCCGCCAGATGATGGGCCTAAGCCTGCGCAACGTGACCTTGACCCTGCTGAAAGACGGCAAACCGTTGTTTACTGAGCAGGGCGAAGCACTTTTCACTCACTTTGGCATCTCCGGCCCGCTGGTGCTTTCGGCTTCGACCTATATTGATGATGTGCAGCTGCACCGCTATATTGCAGAGTTTGACTTGAAGCCTGCCCTGGATGAAAAAACACTGTATGACCGCCTGACCCGCGACTTTGCGGCCCTTGGCGGCCACAGTGCCCAGGGTGCACTGGAAAAGCTGCTGCCCAACTCGATGCGGCCGGTTGCCGTTAAAAAGTGGGGCGTTGACCCCGCCACCCGTGCCGCCCAGATCACCCGCGAACAGAAGATGGCACTGGTACACCTGTGCAAGCACTGGCAGGTGCCCATCAGCGAACTGGGCGATTTGCAGCACGCGGTGATTACGGCTGGCGGCGTGGATACCAAAGAGGTTGACCCCAAAACCATGCAGAGCAAGCTGTGCCCCGGCCTGTATTTTGCGGGCGAAGTGCTGGATGTGGATGCCCGCACCGGCGGCTACAACCTGCAAATTGCATGGGCCACCGCACAAGCTGCGGTGCGCGCGATAGGAAACGATACCTAGGGTGTATCAGAAAAGTCGAAAATATCGCCTATTTCTACAAACACAGTACTATAACGGAAGGAAGTTTTTCTGATGATCTCTGTTGCAATCGATGGCCCGTCCGGGGCGGGCAAATCCAGCCTTGCCAAACGCCTTGCTGCGGATATGGGCTTTACCTATGTAGATACCGGTGCCATGTACCGCTCCATCGGCCTGTACGCCGTGCGCCAGGGCAAGGACCCGCATGATGCCGCTGCCGTGGAGGCCCTGCTGCCGCAAATCCACCTGGATACCAAGCTGGAGGAGGGCACCCAGCACTTTTACCTGAACGGCGAGGATGTCTCCTCGGCCATCCGTGCCGAGGAGATCGGCATGGCGGCTTCCGCTGTGGCGGCGATTCCGGCTGTGCGCACCTTTTTGCTGGATGCCCAGCGCACTTTGGCCGCCAGCCGCGATGTGCTGATGGATGGCCGCGATATCGGCACTGTGGTGCTGCCCAACGCAACGGTAAAAATCTTCCTGACTGCCACCCCGGAAGCCCGCGCAGAGCGCCGCTATAAAGAGCTGCTGATGAAAGGCGAAAAGCACGACTACCAGAATGTTCTGGCCGATGTCCGCGCGCGCGACTATCAGGATACCCACCGTGCAGCAGCCCCGCTGCGCCAGGCCGAAGACGCTGTGCTGGTGGATACCAGCGAGCTGAACTTTGACCAGAGCTTTGAAGCCCTGAAAAAAGTCATTCAGGACCGCGCAAAATAAAAGCCGCGCTGCGAGCAGGGGAGAGCGTTGCACCTGGAAAAATGTAGGTAATCTCTTCCGACAATACACGGGGCAAATAACCTGACGGCTCAACGTACCCGAAAACACAGAACAACAAACATTTAACCAATTACTAAGAAATGGTGGAAAACTATGCTGCTTTATTGGATCCTGCTGCCGATCGTCTGGCCGCTGCTGCATATTTTGTGGCGCATTGAGGTGGTCGGCAAAGAGAACATCCCCCGCGGGCGTGCCCATGTTATCGCATCCAACCACCTTTCGGATCTGGACCCGGTCTATATTCTGGAAGCGGTGTTCAGCTGGAAGCGCTATACCATCCTGGCCAAGCAGGAGCTGTTCAAAAATCCGCTGATCGGCTGGTTTTTGAGCTGCATGGGCGCGGTGCCCATTGACCGCGGCAAGGGCGATATGGGCACCGTTAATAAAGTGACAGACGAATGCAAAAACGGCACGCCGATCCTGATCTTCCCTGAAGGAACCCGCAGCAAGACCGGTGAACTGCTGACCTTAAAAAGCGGTGCTTTCCTGATTGCCGGCAACGCCGATGCCGACATGGTGCCCTGCCGCATTATTTACGATACGCCGGATAAGCGCATGCACATGTTCTGCCGCATCCGCATCTGCTTTGGCACCCCCATCCCGGCAGAGGAGATGAAGGTAGAGGACCCGCGCCGCTCGGTACCCAAGCTGCGTGCCCTGCGCACCCGCCTGAAAACCGAACTGGAACGCCTGTACGAAGAAAATCACTTCTAAAACGCGATACAGGGAGAAATAACCATGCAAATTATTCTTGCAAAAACCGCAGGGTTCTGCTTTGGGGTAAACCGCGCGGTCAAGCTGACTTATGAATTGTTGGAGCAGGGCCGCCCGGTGGCAACCCTTGGCCCGCTGATCCATAACCCGCAGGTGGTGGAGGATCTGGAAAGCAAAGGTGCCATTACATGTGACAGTGTGGACGATGTGCCGGACGGCTGCGAGGTTGTCATCCGTAGCCACGGCGTTGGGCAGAGTGTGTATGATAAAATCTCAACACGCCGCCTGGCGTATCATGACGCCACTTGCCCGTTTGTTACAAAAATCCATAAAATTGCTGCGCGGGCCGGTGCGGAGGGCGCCATGCTGCTGGTGGCAGGCGATGCCAAACACCCCGAAGTACAGGGAATTGTGGGCCATACTACGGGAAAAGTGGAAGTGTTTGCCAACTTGGCAGAGCTGGAAAAACTGCTGCCGGAACTTACACAACAAAAATCTATTTTTGCGGTAGCGCAAACCACTTTCAATGTCCAAAGCTGGGAAACTTGCAAGGAATTTTTGAAAAACCAGTGTACAAATGCCAAAATATTTGATACAATATGTAATGCAACGTGGGCGAGGCAACAGGAAGCGGAAGACCTCAGCCAAAAATGCGATCATATGGTCGTCATTGGTGGTCATCATTCTTCCAATACCCAAAAGCTGTTGCAGGTCGCGGCCCGGCATACCAAAGCTATCAATGTGGAGACAGCTGATGAACTCGACAAAGATTGGCTTAACGGTGCCAGGATCGTGGGCGTAACAGCCGGGGCTTCAACGCCTTCGTCTATAATTGAGGAGGTACTTAACTGTATGAGTGAAGAAATCCGTGACGACATGAGCTTTGAGGAGATGCTCGCTGCATCCGAAGCAAAGCCCCTGTACGCAGGTAAGATCGTAAAAGCCAAGGTCATCAGCGTTTCCCCGACGGAATGTGTCGTCGGTATTGATGGTTCCAAGCACACTGGCATCGTCAAGCTCAGCGAGATGAGCCATGACCCCAACGCCAAGATGGAAGACCTTGTTAAGGTGGATGACGAGCTGGATTTGGTTGTTGTCAAGACCAATGACCAGGAAGGTGTTGACACCCTTTCTCGTGTCCGTTTTGAAGCCCAGAAGGGCATGAAGGATGTTTCCGAGGCTGCCGAAAACGGCACCGTTATGGAAGGCGACGTCATGGAAGCCAACAAGGGCGGCGTTGTTGTCAACGTCAAGGGCGTTCGTGTGTTTGTTCCCCGTTCTCAGGCTACCATGCGCCGCGACGAGGACTACACCAAGCTGGTTGGCCAGCACGTTAAGCTGGTTATCACCGAGTGCGCAGGCCGCAAGATCGTCGGCAGCATCAACAAGGTTACTGCTGAAGAAAACAAGGCAAAGCGCGATGAGTTCTGGAAGAACGTTGAAGTTGACAAGCAGTACACTGGCGTTGTCAAGAGCCTGACTTCCTACGGTGCCTTTGTTGACATCGGCGGCGTGGATGGCCTGTGCCACATCAGCGAACTGAGCTGGAACAACATCAAGCATCCCTCTGAGGTCGTCAGCGTTGGCGATACCATCGAAGTGTATGTTAAGAGCTATGACCCCGAGAACCAGAAGGTTTCCCTGGGCTACAAGAAGGAAGAGGACAACCCCTGGGAGAAGCTCAAGAACGAGTATCCCATCGGCTCTGAGTTCGAGGCTCCGGTCGTTTCCATCACCAAGTTCGGTGCATTTGTCCGCATTCTGCCGGGCATTGACGGTCTGGTCCACATCAGCGAGATCAGCAACGAGCGCGTGAACAAGGTTTCCGACGTTCTGAAGGTCGGCGACATGGTCAAGGTTAAGCTGATCAATGTTGACTTTGATCGCAAGCGCATCAGCCTGTCCATGAAGGCTTGCCTCGACGAGGCTGCCGAGGACGCTGAATAATCCCCGAATTGCAGCAGGGGCCTGCCTGGCAACAGGCGGGCCCCTTTTGTTATATGCCAGTGTGCACTGTTGGCGTACACTGGCGAGCAGCGCTGCAAACCTCCCTGCGCTGTGTGGTAAAGGATAAACTGCATGGAAAAATTAAGGGCTTTTATTAAAAAATATTATGAGGGGCTTGCCTACCTGTTTTTTGGCGGGCTTGCCACGCTGTTGAACCTGGTGCTGTTTGCCGTGTTCCAGGCTGTGCTGGGCACGGGCTTTGCAACCGGCATTGGCAATGTGCTGGATAATATCATCTGCATTCTGTTTGCCTACTGGACCAACCGCACCTTTGTGTTCCGCAGCAAAAACAGCGGCCAGGCTGCTCTGGCGGAGTTTGGCCAGTTTGTGGCCTGCCGTATTGGCACCATGGTCATGGACCAGGTCATCATCTGGCTGGGCGTCAGCGTGCTGGCACCGCATGTGGCATTTGCCGCAGCCAACGCTGACCTGTGGGCCATGGGTGTTAAACTGTTCAGCCAGGTTATCGTGATTGTATCCAACTATGTGTTCAGCAAGTTGTTTATTTTCAAAAAGAAATAACAACACAGAACAGATAGAAACCCGAAACAACCAAACCGACGATGATAAGGAGGGCTTTCTTATGACAAACAAAATCCGCGGCGGTGCATTCCGTCTGACCGGCCTGATCCTGGGCATTGTGGGCGCAACGGTCAGCCTGACGGCCATTGTATTTTCGACCATCGGCCTGCACCAGGCACACCTGTGCAAGACCTGTAAAAAAGGAGAAGAATTCAAATGAAATACACCAAGGAGGAAATCCTTTCCAAAGTTGACCACACCCTGTTGAAACCGGAGGCTACCTGGCCTCAGATTCAGGCCCTGTGCGATGATGCCATCAAGTATCATACTGCATCCGTCTGCATCAACACCTGCTATGTCAAGCAGGCTGTGCAGTATATGGCGGGCCGTGTTGCGGTGTGCTGCGTGGTCGGCTTCCCTCTGGGTGCAATGGATACTGCTTCCAAGTGCTTTGAAGCAAAGACCGCTGTGGAAAACGGCGCCGAGGAAGTGGATATGGTCATCAATATCGGCCGCCTGAAGAACAAGGAATATGACGCTGTGCGCGAGGATATCGCCGCCGTCAAGCGGGCCGTGGGGGATAAGGTGCTCAAAGTTATTATTGAAACCTGCCTGCTGACCGATGAAGAAAAAGAGAAGATGTGCGATATCGTGGTGGAAGCCGGTGCCGACTTCATCAAGACCAGCACGGGCTTTTCTACCGCAGGCGCAACCTTCCATGATATTGAGCTGTTTGCCCGCTGCGTGCGCGGCCGCTGCAAGATCAAGGCAGCCGGCGGCATTTCTACCGTTGAGGACATGGAAAAGTTCCTGGATCTGGGCGCAGACCGCCTGGGCACCTCCCGCGCTGTTAAACTGCTGACGGCGGAATAATTTTGCCGTAACGCAGGGTACACACAAATAAACCAAAGACCTCCATCCCAAGCACAGAACCGTGCAGGGATGGAGGTCTTTTTGTCTACAATCAGCAATAAAATCAGTATTTGTTATCTTGCACAAAGCGAACGGTTGCGCTTACAGCAGGTACGCTTCAAACCGGTGCAGGTCATCCACCTTTACGGTTGCCTTGTAATACACGCCGTTTTCGCGGTATTCTTCAGCCAGAACGCTGCCGCGGGTGCGGAACACATCGGCCAGGGCCAGCTTGTCATAGGGCAACAGTACCTCAATGGTGCGCACACGGTGTGCCAGAATCTCGTCAATCTTGGCCAGCAGGCTGTCCAGCCCGTAGCCGGTTTTGGCGCTTACCAGCAGCACATCCGGGTCATAGGGGGCAACACCGGTGCGGTCGCACTTGTTGTAGACCGTCACCTGCGGGATATCCCCGCAGCCCAGGTCGTTCAACACTTCATCGGTCACGCTCAGCTGCTCGGCGGCTTCGCTGTCGCTGGCGTCGGCAATTTTCAAGATGATGTCAGAGCAGGCAGCTTCTTCCAGTGTGCTCTTAAAAGCATCCACCAAATCATGCGGCAGGCGGCTGACAAAGCCGACTGTATCCACCAGGATCACTTGTAACCCGCTGGGCAGCGTGCATTTGCGGGCGGTGGGATCCAGCGTGGCAAACAGCATGTCGGCTTCAAAAATTTCTGCGCCGCACAAAGCGTTGGTCAGGCTGCTTTTGCCCACGTTGGTGTAGCCCACCAATGAGATGACCGGAACACCGTTTTTCTGGCGGGCGCGGCGGGTTTCACCACGGCGCTTTTCCAGCTCTTTCAGGCGGCTTTCCAGCTTTTCAATGCGGCTGCGCAGGTAGCGGCGGTCCAGCTCCAGCTTGGTTTCACCGGCACCGCGGCGGGCGCCGCCACCGCCGCCGCCACCGCCGCCCTGGCGGCTCAGCGCCTCGCCAAGGCCCTGCAGGCGCGGCATGCGGTATTTCAGGGTGGCCAGCTCAGTTTGCAGCTTGCCCTCGTTGGTGGTGGCGCGCGCACGGAAGATTTCCAAAATCAGCATCGTGCGGTCCAGCACTTCCACCTGCAAAGCCGCGCTCAGGTTGCGGATCTGGCTGCCGGTCAGCTCGCCGTCAAAGATGGCGGCCTCGGCATCGGTATTCAGGCATACCAAGCGCGCTTCCTCCACTTTGCCCTCCCCCAGAAGGGTGGCGGCTTCGGGGGTGCTGCGCTTCTGGCACACGGTAGCAACGGCCTGCATGCCGTTGGCTTCCGCCAGGGCGGCAAGCTCATCCAGGCTGCGCTGGGCGTCAAACTTGCCCTGGTCCAGCGCCAGCAGCACAACGCGCACCGGCGGGCGCTCGCTGTCCAGAGCCTTCTGCCCAACAGGGGCGTCCTCTGCCGGGGCCTGGGTAGCGGTAAAGTCCAGGGTGATGGGGTCCTTTATTTCGTCCATAGGGGTCCTTTCTGGCCGTATTCGGCCAGGTCAGCAAAAGTATGGGGCAGGGGAGTGAATGTCAGACGGTTGTCTCGGCATTCTCCGCTGGTTCCGTTGGTTCTGCCTGTACAGCGGGGGCAGCGGCTGCCGGTTCATCGGATTTCTGGCAGCCGGGATTCAGCAGGTACCAGGCCAGGCAGGGCACCTCGGTGCCGTCAAAGCGGTGCAGAACGGTATCGTGGTCATAATGGAAGCCGGTCTTGGCCAACACGCGGCTGCTTGCTACATTCTGGCTGGCGTGGAACCCGGCCAGCCAGGGCGCACCTACCATGCCAAACCAGTAATCGCGCACGGCAGCGGCGGCTTCGGTGGCATAGCCCTGGTTCCACCACTTTTTGCCCAAGGTGTAACCGATCTCATACATGCCGCCCAGCAGCTCGGTTTTCACGTTTTTCCAGGCATAGGGCTTTTCACGCTCACAGGATTCGGCGGGGGCAATGCTGATGCTGCCCATCAGCACACCGGTCACTTTATCGCAGATGCCCCAATCATAAAAATCCGGGCGGTCATATTGTTTGACGATCTCGTTCAGATATGCCATCGTTACCACCCAGTCACGGTGGGGCTCCCAGCGCAGGTAGCGGGTCACTTCCGGGTCATTGGCCCAGTTGCCAAACATCATTTCGCAGTCGTCGGTTGTCATACGACGCAGGACCAGCCGCTCGGTGGTCAACTCTTGTGTGCCGCAATGCTTCATCTTGATATACAACCTTTCCTTTGCAGTAGTTATGCTTGGCTGTGCAGCAGATACCGCCGCACAAAGCCCATAAAGATCTGCCACAGCTTGTACAGCTGGGCACGGTAAATGTTACAGTAAATAAACAGGATTGCTGCAGTTAAAACAAACTTGATGATAAAATTGTGGGCGAACACCACGCCGATCACGGCCACACCCACCGCCAGCAAAAAGCCGCAGATCGTCCGGCTGAAGCTGGGGATGGTGCGGTAGTAATACTGCCCGGTCACAGTGCGGTACAAAAACATCGTTGCATTGGCCGCTACCAGGCCGACCGCGGCACCCATTACGCCAAAACGCGGCACCAGCACGGCGCACACGGCAATGTTGGCCGCAACGCCCACGGCGGTTCCAATCGTATCCTGGAACGGCTTGCGGGCAATGGTGTTACCGTACACCGTGCCTTCGCACAGGATGGAGAACACCACGGCCAGCATCATCAGCGGAAAGTAGGGCAGGCAGGCAGATTTGGCCGGGAAGATGATGAAGATGATATCCTCAAACATGACCAGCAGACAGAAAAAGCCGAAGATCAGCAGGTTCAGCAGATCATGGATGCGGCCAATGCGCTCCTGCTCGGTGCGGTAATGCGCGTAGACATAGGGGCCCCAGTAGGTGGAAAAACCGGCCTGAATGGTGGTGACAAGCTGGGCCAGGGTGTAGGCGAAATCAAACGAACCCTGCTCCGCCGCGGGGGCGTAATTGCCTAAAAAAGAAAGGCAGATGGCGCGGTACAGCGGGATCAGGATGGCCGCAGGTGCCAACACAATGCCGTAAGGCAGTGCCGCCCGGTAAATGTGGGCATAGGGGCGCAGACCGCGCACAGGGGCCTCTTTCGTTTGACCTTTAGAAGCCCGCCGCCAATAGAACACTGCGACCCCCGCAAAGCTGCACACCGCACCCAGCACAAAAGCGCGGGCGTCCTTGGTAACAAAGCCGGGCAGCAGGTAGATCAGGTTCAGGCAGGCCTGCATCCACAGCGTTTCGGTGGTGTAGGCGCGCACATTGTTTTCCAGCCGGAGCAGCACGTTGAGGTAACGCACCAGCATGTACAGAGCAGCGTTCAGGAACAAAAACGGCACCAGCCCGGCACCGTTGGCCCCAAGGCCAAAGGCCGCCGCCAGCGGCCTGGCGAAAAAGATGCTGCCGATGCCGCCCACCAGCAGCATGACCAGCACCGAAAGCCGGGTACACGCGGCAAACATGCTGCGCCCGGTGGAACCGGCAGGCGGTTCGTGGTAAAAGCGCAGCAGGCTTTGGTCCAGCCCAAGCATGCCCACGTTCATCAGCGACATGGTGTATGCCATGAAGGAAGCAGGAACGGCGTAGCTTTCGGCGGGCAGGACGCCCTTGATGATAAGCGCTGCGCCGGAAATGCCAAAGCCAAGGTAGGTGGCAATGGAGTATTTCATCACATTTCCGGCAAAGCTTTCAGTTTTTTTCGGTTCAGACATGGCAGGCTCCCATTTGCAGCGGGCGCACCGCAGCGCGCCGGAAAAACAACTTTATTTTACATATGGCCGGATGCGCGCTTCCATGCGCTGGATCTCCTCCGGCGGGATATAGGCTTTGTCCACATAACCGTAAATGCGCTGGGCAAAGTTGGCCAGCGGCGGGCAGAAGGCAAACACCCGTTTAGGTTCCCACTTGTGGCGGTACAGCATGTGTACCCCCGCCAGTGCGCAGAACTTGAGCAGGTTGAAGTGCGGCGTAAAACCGGGCCCCATCGGTTCATCCCGCGGGGGATTTTTGTACACTTCCTCCAGCAGGTCGGCCATCCGCTTGTAGGCCGGGGCAGGGGAGGGGTCAAAATAGCCCTCAATCACATCCCGTGCAATGGGGAACGGCGGGTTCGGCTGCGCCATAGCAGCGGCAAACTCCGGGTAGCTAGTCACATAGTGAGCATCCTTGTAGATGACGGGGTCATACTCGTGCTCGATGGGCACCGGGCGCAGGATATGGCAGCTTTTGCCCGCCATGTATACTTCGGCCACAGCGGTGCTCATCCAGATGGAGATGGAATCCGCCGCCACAATCCACTGCTTGACGGAATCCGCAAAAATCACATGGAAGTTGGGGCGTTTGACGGCCAGCTCGTCCAGGGCTTTGCATTTCCATTCGCTGGGGTGGCGGCGGTATACCAGTTCCACCTCCGGGTGGTCACCCAGGTAGCGGTCAAACCAGGCCAGCGTTTTTTCCATCGAAACGCGGTTGGTGCGGGCAAAGCCGGAAAAATCCGTTCCCGCCATTTTGGAAAGCTCGGCCACTTCCTGGTCGGTCATGCTGGCATAGCCAAAGCTGGAAATGTACAGGTGCAGTTGTTTGGCGGGGTCAAGGCCGAATTCCTTGCACAGGGTTTCCTTATCCTTAAAGTAGCCCTTGAACTCCGGCCGCAGAAAGTCCATCATCACAGCGCCGGTCACGGGGGTGTTCTTGGCATCCATGCCATGGGCCTGTAACCGCTGGGCAGTGCGCTGGCCCCAGCAAGTCTGCACGCAGCGCTTGGCGTTGCCGTTCATGTTGAACCAATCGCCCTCCTCCTGCGTGTCGGAGAGCATCTGCTCCCAGTGCAGGTTGACGATCTTGTTGCATCTGCCAATGTTGTTGTACACATGGCTGTTGATGGCTTCGTTGTCATACATGCAGCTGGCAACCAGAACTTCCGGCTTATCTTTGCCAAACAGGCGCAGATCTTTGGCATCCAGCAGCTGGCGGATGCGCACGGTGTAGCCGCGGCGCTCCAGCTCCAATTTGAGCAAAAGATCGCTCTCATATTCCCGAACGGTGTGTTCGTACAAAATCAAAAAGTCCAGTGCCACAGGGGACCTCCTTTTTGGGGTGGGGCAGCATCAGCGCTGCATATCATCAAACAGTTCGGCTGTCCAGTCCGGCAGGCCGTATTTTTCGTCCAGGTGGAACCCGTCAAAAAACTGGGTGTCATCATCGGTAATGTAGCTGGTGCCCCATTCGTAATTCAGCACGGCAAAATTCTGCTTTTCCAACAGCGGCAGAACTTCGTCCTGCATCACGGCGGTAATGCCAAAGGCATCGCATACCTCGGTGCGCACATTGGCGGCCATGGGGGGCAGCACAATGGTCAGCTCCACGCCGCGGTCTGCGCAGCGCTGGGCCATAGCCAAAAACTCCGCCAGCTCGGTTTCGTTCAGTGTCCAGTTCTGGCAGCGGGTGGTGATCAGCGCCGGGTACTCATACAGCTTTTTGTGCAGCGGAATCGTGTTCCCGGCATCATCCAGGTAATCCGCCGCGGTCCAGTCGCCGGATTCAATGGTGTCCGGCGTGCCCTTTACGGTGTCCATAAACACGGTCAGGGCGTTCACGTTGTATTCCAGGTTCAGACAGTAGGCCAGCGGGTTGCGCAGGGTAGCTTCCAGCGCCGAAAAACGGTCGGTGTTATAGCTGCTGTTTAAGGTGTAGAACGAAAGCTCAAACAGAATGCGGTCCACCTGGTTGCCGGAATCCAGCACATAGTTGGCAAGGTCCACACATTCCTTCAGGGAAGCACCGCCAAAGGCCAGGTTCTGCCAGCTTTGCCCGGTCAGGGAATCCACAAGGTCCATATCAAAGTGGGCCAGGCGGCTGTCTCCGATGATCAGGTTGGTGCCGGGGCTCTGCTCATAGGCGCGCACACGGGCCACCGGCTGGCTGGAAGAGGCTGTTTTTTTGATGCCAAAATAATTGTTTGGCTCAAACGCCACAAAAAAGGCAAACCACAGATAGACCGGCACGAACAGCAGCGCCAATTTTTTGATGATATGCTTCACGCCGGAAATCTCCTTTTTTCCATAAGATTAAAACCCTGCATAGGGGCCGAACGCGTTGGCGTTAAAGCCACCGCTCTGCATGATGTACCCCACCAGGATAAAAACGATCAAAACAACATACAGCGCATTGCGGTGCTTGGCGCTTGCCAGGGCAACCTCAGCCGGTTTGTTTTTGCAGGCAAAATTGCGCCGGTGATCCAGCCAGATGCCAAGCGCCAGCGCCAGCGCAGCGAACGCCCAATAAGCCGCTACCATAATGGTATTGGCGTAAAAGCCGGTATACGCTGTGCTGTACAGCTCCCCGGCAAAGCGGGCGGGGGACCAGCTGTTCATCAGGCAGCGGCCCAGGTAGACGAAAGCATCGCCAACGCCCAGGTTTTCGGCCATGCCGGAAAGGTTGCCGGACCCCACGCGGAAGAACACCATGCTGATGGTCCACAAAACAAACACCACAACCCGCTTGCCCCACAGCACACGGGCCGGGGTGCCGCGCTTTTTGGGTTTGCCAAAGCGGCGGTGCAGCAGCTCTTCGCCCACGCGGTAAACCGCCTGCAGCAGACCCCAGATGATGAATGGCGCGGTGCTGCCATGCCAGAAGCCGGAAGCAAAGAACACGCAGAACACGCACAGCTCGGTGGGCAGGCGGCCAAAGCGGCCAAGATCTGCCCAGGCCAGCGGCATAAAGAGATAATCCTGCAGCCAGGAAGAAAACGAGATGTGCCAGCGGCTCCAGAAGCCGGAAAAGTTGGTGGCGTAAAACGGGGTCTTAAAGTTTTCCGGCAGGTCCAGCCCCAGCACAAGGCCGGTGGCACGGGAAATCTCGGAATAGCCGGAAAAGCTAAAATACAGATAAAAAGTGTACATCACCGCGGTCAAAATCAGCATGGGGGCGCTGTAATCCGCATAGTGGGGAAAAACCGTATCCACCACCATGTTCAGCACATCCGCCACGGCAATGTATTTGAACAGCCCCAGCGCGTATAGCCGCAAAGCGCGCACCGTGCGGGCGGCATCAAAGCGGTGCTCGGCGCTCAACTGCGGCAGCAGCGCACCGGCGCGGCAGATGGGCCCCTGGGTGACGGTGGCAAAAAAGTTGAGGAACAGCGCTAGCCGGATAAAGCTGGTTTCCACCTCGCAGTCGCCGCGGGTGGCGTCGATCAGGTAGGCGATTGCGGCAAAACTGGTAAAGCTGATGCCCAGCGGCATGGCCACCGCGCGCCAGCCGTGCAGCACCCCGCCCAACAGGCCGTTATACTTAAAAAAGGCCAGAATGCCCAGCATACCGATCACGCCAAGGCGCAAAAAAGCGGTTTTGTGTGCGCCGCCCCGCCAGGCAAGGCCGCGGCCGCACAGGTAGGTGAACACCGCCAGTGCAATGGTGACCGGCAGCATGGCCGGCATGGCCAGTGCATAAAACACCCACGAAGCTCCCAGCAGAAACACCGGCTGCATGCGCACCGGCAAATGCAGGTAAACGGCAGCCACAACCACCAAAAATGCACAGTATTGCAGGCTTTGCAGCCCCATGAGCGCAACCTCCAGACCTAATAGGAGCGGTACCGCACAACGCGCGGCGTGCCGCAAAAAATCCACAGGCAGCAAGGATAAAATAAGACCGCCTGCACCCGCAATATGGCAAAATGGCGCAATATCACAGATTAACTAAACTATTATACCTGTTTTGCCTACTAATGTAAAGTGGGCCGCCTGGTAGGGACAAAATACGCACGAAAAAACGTAAAGAATACTGTTTGCACAGCGGCAACAAAAGCGGCGTTAAAATGTGATAACAAAGAGCAAAACGCGGAATAAAAAGCAAGCCTACTAGGTGTGATAAGTTTCCTGGAACGGTTGCACTGAATACGTGAAAATGATATACTATCATAGTAATAAAAAATAGGCTGGGTGTGTACCAAACTGTCCGGCGGTTGAAATGCTGGTGGGACGGACAGTTTTTGCGGGACTGCAAGCAGGGTTCCGCTGCAGGCTTACGGGAGTGAAAAATATGAAAGTTGTAATTCTTGCCGGCGGCTATGGCACGCGCATTTCGGAAGAAAGCAAGTTCAAGCCGAAACCGATGATCGAAATCGGCGGTATGCCTATTTTGTGGCATATCATGAAAGAGTATTCTTAGCTATGGCTTCAATGATTTTGTGATCTGCGCCGGGTACAAGCAGCATATGATCAAGGAGTGGTTTGCGGATTATTTCCTGCATACCAGCGATGTGACCTTTGACTTCACCCAGGGCAACGAGATGATTGTGCATGACCAGCACGCCGAGCCGTGGCGCGTGACGGTGGTGGATACCGGCCTGAACACGATGACGGGCGGCCGCATCAAACGGGTGCAGAAATATATCGGCAACGAAACCTTTATGATGACCTATGGTGATGGCGTCTGCGATGTGAACATTGCCGAACTGGTCAAGTTCCATAAGCAGCATGGCAAGCTGGCAACCCTGACCGCCGTGGTGCAGGAACAGCAGAAAGGCGTGCTGGATATCGGCCAGGACAATGCGGTTCAGGCGTTCCGTGAAAAAAGCGTCAACGATGGGGCTATCATCAACGCGGGCTATATGGTGCTGGAACCGGAAGTGTTTGATACCATCAGCGGCGATGATACCATTTTTGAGCAGGCCCCGCTGCGCGAGCTGGCAGCCAAAGGCCAGCTGATGAGCTATGTGCACCGCGGATTCTGGCAGTGCATGGATACCGAGCGCGAAAAAAGTATGCTGGAAAAAATGTGGGCGTCTGGCTGTGCGCCCTGGGAAGTGTGGAACCGACAATGAACTTGGAATTTTACCGCGGCAAACGCGTGTTTGTAACCGGGCATACCGGTTTTAAGGGCAGCTGGCTCTGCCGCATGCTGGTGGGGGCCGGTGCAGTGGTAACGGGTTACAGCCTGGAACCGCCCACAACCCCTAACCTCTTCTCTCTGGCAGGGCTGGAAGGCAAAATGACCAGCGTGATCGGCGACATCCGCGATTTTGCCAGCCTGAAAGCGGCCTTTGATGCCGCTCGACCGGAAATTGTGCTGCACCTGGCGGCCCAGCCCATTGTGCGGGACAGCTACAAGGACCCACGCTATACCTATGAAACCAATGTGATGGGCACCGTGAACCTGTTGGAATGCGTGCGCACCGCCCAAACTCCGCCGCGCTCTGTGCTGAACGTAACAACGGATAAGGTGTACCAGAATAATGAATGGTGCTGGGGCTACCGCGAAAACGAACCGTTGGACGGCTTCGACCCCTACTCCAACAGCAAAAGCTGCTCGGAGCTGGTGACCCACAGCTATAAAAACAGCTTTTTTGCGGATGGCAGTGTAGCCATCTCCACTGCCCGCGCAGGTAATGTGATTGGCGGCGGCGATTTTGCCAATGACCGCATCATCCCGGACTGCGTGCGCGCGATGGCAAAAGAGGAGAGCATCGGTGTGCGCAACCCGTATTCCACCCGCCCATACCAGCATGTGCTGGAACCGCTGGCGGCGTACCTGCTGATCGCCCAGCGCCAGTATGAGGATAACCGGTACGCCGGCTATTATAACGTCGGCCCGGATGACTGCGACTGTGTGACGACCGGCACCCTGGTAGACCTGTTCTGCCAGGCGTGGGGCGATGGTGCTGCATGGGAAAACCGCGCTGAGGCAAACGCCCCGCATGAAGCAAACTTTTTGAAGCTGGATTGCAGCAAATTGAAATCCACCTTCGGCTGGAAACCGCGCTGGCATATGGCGGAATGTATGCAAAAGACCGTTGCGTTCAGCAAGGTATGGCTTTCCGGCGGGGATATCCCGGCGGAGATGGACAAAGAGATCAAGGAATTTTTGAGTGAGTAAGGGAGCAGACGATGGCAAATTGGAGCAATGAGGCCGAAGCCCGCGAGCAGATCAAGGCGCTGGTGGCAGAATATTACCATGACTTTAAGGAGAAAAAGGCGGATTTCAAGCCCGGCGACCGCGTTACTTATGCATCCCGCGTGTTTGATGAAAAAGAAATGTGCGCCCTGACCGATGCAACGCTGGATTTCTGGCTGACCACCGGCCGCTTTGCGGATGAATTTGAAAAAGAGTTTGCCAAGTGGATCGGCGTAAAGTTCGCCAACCTGGTCAACTCCGGCTCTTCCGCCAACCTGATTGCCTTTATGGCGCTCACCGCCCCGGAACTGGGCGACCGCCAGATCAAAAAGGGCGATGAGATCATCACTGTGGCATGCGGGTTCCCCACCACTGTCACCCCGGCGCTGCAGTATGGCGCTGTGCCGGTGTTTGTGGATGTGACCGTGCCGCAGTACAACATTGATGTGACCAAGCTGGAAGCCGCTCTTTCCCCCAAGACCAAGGCAGTCATGATCGCCCATACCCTGGGCAACCCGTTTGACCTGTCCGCCGTCAAAGCCTTCTGCGATGCCCATAACCTCTGGCTGGTGGAGGATAACTGCGATGCCCTGGGCACCCAGTACACCATCAACGGCGAAACCCGCTTTACCGGAACCTGGGGCGATATCGGCACCTCCAGCTTCTACCCGCCGCACCACATGACGATGGGCGAGGGCGGCTGCGTGTATACAAACAGCCCGCTGCTGAACCGCCTGATCAAGAGCTACCGCGACTGGGGCCGCGACTGCATCTGCCCGTCCGGCCATGATAACTTCTGCGGCCACCGCTTTGACGGTCAGTATGGCGAACTGCCCGCAGGCTATGACCACAAGTACGTTTACAGCCACTTTGGCTATAACCTGAAAGTGACCGATATGCAGGCCGCCATCGGCTGCGAACAGCTGAAAAAGTTCCCCAGCTTTATCGAGCGCCGCCGCCATAACTGGGACCGCCTGCGCGCAGCCCTGGAACCGGCCGCCGATAAGCTGATCCTGCCGGAACCGGCCGCCAACAGCCGCCCGTCCTGGTTTGGCTTCCTGATTTCGGTCAAGCCGGAATCCGGCCTGGACCGCAACGCCGTGACCCGCTATATTGAGGACCACAATGTCCAGACCCGCCTGTTGTTCAGCGGCAACCTGATCAAGCACCCTTGCTTTGACCAGATCCGCGGCACCGACGCCTACCGCGTGGCAGGGGAGCTGACCAACACTGACTTTATCATGAACAACACCTTCTGGGTCGGCGTGTACCCCGGCATGACCGATGAGATGATCGACTATATGGCAAAGATCATTATTGAAGCGGTGAACCAGTAAAAAGCGCTGATAAGATGAATTAATAAGAAAAAGCAAAGCCGTGCTGATAAGAAAAAATGGCTGCTGCACTGCGGTAAATTATCAATACGGGCTTTGCTTTTTGATTGCTTATAAAGAATAATAAAGGAACGGGATCCATGCAGAAATTGTTGGCACTGTTGGGAGCAAAAAGCAAAGAGGAATTTGTTGCGCTGCTTGCACAGTTTATCAAGTTTGGCCTTGTTGGCGTAAGCAACACGGCGGTATCGATGGCGGTGTATTATATCTTTTTGTGGATCAGCCCAGACCTGTATATGGTAGGCAGCGTTCTGGGAACAATTCTGAGCATTGCCAATGCCTTTTTTTGGAACGATAAGTTTGTGTTTACCGGGAATGCAAACGATTGGCGCAGTAAACTGAAACGCCTTGGAAAAACATATGTCAGCTACGGCGGCACGTCGATCCTTTCTAATGTTTTGCTTTGGATAGAGGTTACGTTCTTCAGCGTCAGCAAAACGATTGCGCCGATTGTAAATTTGCTGGTCACGATTCCGCTGAATTTTATCATCAACAAGTTGTGGACATTTAAGGAAAGATAAACGACAAAATGTTTCCCGTCAACGATGTGGAGCTTATCCGGCACGGAAAAGTGCGGTATCGGGATCCCTAACCATCATCCGACTCAACGAGGTTGGTTGGCGGTGCTTTATTGTTGAAAATAAGACTGCAAAATATATCGGTAAAAAATATGGGAAACCAGGGAATATCTGATACATAACCGGGAACAGAAATAGGGCAAGGCTGTGTATGGACAACATGACAACAAATAGCGAGAATAAATCTGGTATCAGCATTGGATTAGATCAGCTGTTGCTGGAAGATAACAAATCGGTGCAGCTGGAACTGAATTATGGCCAGAATGAATGCAACAGCCAGCGCGTGCTGAAAGAGAATAACACGAAACGGGGAAAAGGCCTTTTTGGTAAAAAAGGAAGAGGGAACAATCCGTTCTGGAAAAAAATGGCCAAGCTGTACTGTGTACTCAGCGCAGTGTGTGCCATTGTGGTTATGGTAACGCTGTATGTTACCCATGGTGATTTTCTTTCGTACTTTTTATACCATGATACACTGGATGCCGGCATGGATTTTTTCCATAGCATTGAATATGTTCGTGGACGCCAGCCGTATGCGGTGTTTGACACACTGTATCCGCCCTTGGCAAATTTGTTCTTTTATGCCCTGTTTTTACTGGTGCCTGCTTCGGTATCTGATAACTGGACCTATGACTTTGAGGCGTCAGTTGCCATGCGCGGCACAGAAACTGATTTACGTACAACACAGTCGTGCTTTTTGCTATACGTCTTTTTTGTGGTGCTGGCGGTTCTTTTGCTGGCGGTTTTGCTCCGTGACGTGATGCAAAATGCCCAGTGGGCCAGGGCCAGTACGTTTTTTGCCTTGTTCAGCTTTGGTGTGCTTAATGCGGTAGACCGCGGCAATATTATTTTGCTGGCGGCGGGGCTTTCGCTTTTTTTCGTCATGTATCACCGTTCAAAGCGCGCATGGGTGCGGGAACTGGCATTGGTTGCACTGGCAGTAGCAGCCGGACTTAAAATTTATCCCGCATTCTTAGGTGTTATGCTTTTAAGAAACCGGGATTTCAAAGCAGCAATCCGCACGGTGTTTTATGGCATTGCAGCGTTGGTGCTCCCGGTGTTTGCCTTCCAGGAGGGCGTGTACGGCTTGCAGCTTTGGCTGAAGATTTTGTTCTCTTTTGGAAGTAAAAGTAAAACACCTTGGGCAGGTAATGGCATCAACAGCATGTTCGCACATGGGGCGCATCTGGTGGACCTGATTGCCGGAACCAGCAATGCAACGGTATCTTTTTTTGCAGCAGCCTTTGCTGTGGCGGCGGTACTGGTTGTGTGTGCTCTGCTCTGCCGCCAAGAATGGCAGGCGTTGCTGCTGATTACCGTGGCTATGATGTACCAAAGCCAGGGCAACTATATTTACTGCATGGCGCTGATTCCGCTGGCGTATTTTCTTGCACAGGAAAAGGTGATGACACGTCAAAATATATTGCCTTTTGCGGTTTTGATGGTATTTAATCTGCCGCTTCCAATCTTTGAAGAGCGTAACTCTTATATTCGCAACACCATTGTACAGTTGGCAATACTGACAGCTATCATCTGGGGCGTTGTACAGGCAGTAAATTGTGTGTTGGCAGCGCTGAAAACCAAAAAGCCTGAACAATCAAAACTAGATAAAAAAGCTGCACGCAGCACGCTGGTTACTTTCGGCGCTTCACTGGGGGCATTGGCAGTTTCCCTTGCCGTTTTCTATGGCGTGTGGGTGCTGTATAATGCGCCGTCTATTACCATGCAGCTGGGGGATGGCATTTATAACACAGAATATTATACTCCTGAAAACTCCAACAAAGAGCTGCCGTTTTACTGGTGCAAGAAAAGTGCGGAGATCAAACTGGTAAACCCGCAGCTGAATACGGAAAGGTACACCTTTACCTTTACAGTGGGGGATTATTTCTTTGATATTTCTGACCGCCCCAGCATTACCATTACCTTCGGTGACAGTAGCCAGACCTTTGTGGTCAGCCAGGAAAACATGAAAATCCGCTATACTGCGGATATTCCTTTTGGTGAAAGTACAATCGATATTAGCTACAGCGGCAAGCGGGTCGATGCCCCGCAGGATTCCAGAACTTTGTATTTTGTAATGGTTCAGCCGCAGCTTGAACGGATTAAATAAAAGGAGGACACCCCCAATGAAACAGCGTCTGGCCGATTATGTGGCCGATTTTCTTGCGGCGCACGGCGTTACGGATGTGTTCAGCGTGGTGGGCGGCGGCGCCATGCATCTGAATGATGCACTGGGCCACCACCCGGCGCTGCATGTTACCTATAACCATCACGAGCAGGCAAGTGCCATTGCGGCGGAAGCATACGCCCGCATTGATAACAAAATTGCCGCCCTGTGCGTTACCACCGGCCCCGGCGGCACCAACGCCCTGACCGGTGTGGTGGGCGGCTGGCTGGATTCCATCCCTATGTTCGTGATCTCCGGCCAGGTTCGGTACGATACCACGGCCCGCTATGCCGCGCAGTTTACCGATGGCCTGCCCCTGCGCGCGGTGGGCGACCAGGAATACGATATCACCAAATCTGTTGCCCCCATGACCAAATACGCCACCATGCTGGAAGACCCGAACCAGATCCGCTATGTGCTGGAAAAAGCCTGGCACCTGGCAACCACCGGTCGCCCCGGCCCGGTGTGGATCGATATCCCGGTCAACTATCAGGGCGGCTACATTGAAACCGACAGTCTGCCCGGCTATGACCCGGCGCAGGACGATGCCCGGCTGCCGCCCCCGGTGGACGATGCCACCGTGCAGATGGTGCTGGAAAAGATCCGCAACGCCAAGCGCCCGGTGTTCCACGCCGGGTACGGTATCCGGCTTTCCGGCGGGTACGCAGCGTTCCGCGCCGTGGCGGAAAAGCTGAACATCCCCATTGTGACCTACTGGAACGCCGTGGACCTGATCGAGGACGAAAACCCGCTTTACTGCGGTCGTGCCGGCAATATGGGCGACCGCCCCGGCAACTGGGCCATCCAGAACGCAGACCTGATTCTGGCTGTGGGCACCCGCATTTCCATCCGCCAGGTGGGCTATAACTGGAAAACCTGGGCCCGCGCGGCGGAAGTCATCATGGTGGATATTGACCGCGCCGAGATGAAAAAGCACACCCTGCATGTGGAGCACCCCGTGTGGGCGGATGCCAAGGACTTTCTGCAAAAGCTGGATGCCGCCGCAGCGCCGCTGACCCCTGTCAGTCAGGCAGCGGACTGGCTGGCAACCTGCCAGCGATGGAAAAAAGATTACCCCGCCGTGCTGCCACGCCAGTGGGAAGAAAACGGCACCACCGCCAATGTGTACGCCTTTGTGCGCTACCTCAGTTCCCGCCTGCCGGAAAACAGCCTGACCGCAGTTTCCAACGGCGCCTGCTGCGTGGTGGGCAATCAGGCGTATGTCATCCAAAAAGGCAGCCGCATGGCCAACAACAGCGCTATTGCCAGCATGGGTTACGGCCTGCCCGCCGCTATTGGCACTTGCATTGCAGGCGGCCGCCGTACCACCATCTGCCTGGAAGGCGATGGCTCTATCATGATGAACCTGCAGGAATTGCAGACCATCCTGACAAATAAGCTGCCGATCAAGATTTTCCTCATCAACAATAACGGCTACCACTCCATCCGCCTGACCCAGAACAACCTGTTCAAAGACCATTGCAAGATCGGCATTGGGCCGGAGAGCGGGGATCTGTCCTTCCCGGAGTTCCGTAAAATTGCCGAAGCGTTCGGCTACCCGTATTCCTGCGCACATTCCAACGCTGAGATGAAACAGGTGGTGGATGCCGCCCTTGCCGCAGAAGGCCCGACTTTCTGCGAGATCTTTACCGATACCCAGCAGGTCTGGGAGCCGAAGAGCGCCACCAAGCGTCTGCCGGACGGCACACTGGTCAGCCCGCCGCTGGAGGACCTGGCACCATTCCTGCCGCGGGAAGAGCTGGAACAGCAGATGTTTATCCCCTTGGTGCCGGAAGGGTAAGAAAATAAAAAATGAAAAAAGCGCGGAATGGCAATATTGAATTGCTGCGGTTTGTATTTTGCGTGGGGGTGGTATTGTTCCATGCGTGGTACGTGCGCAGGGGATATATCGGCGTTGAATTCTTTTTTATCGTAACAGGGTATTTTCTTGCCGAAAAGATATGCCGGTTAAACGCAAGAGAAACAACCTGCCCTTCGCTAGAAAATGCCATGAAAGAAGCGACATGGGATGTGCTCAAGCGTTATCGTTTGATATTTCCATACTTTCTTGTGGCAACCGTTTTGGGGTTTATAGTGCGTGCCTATGCACAACAGTGGGACAGCGCTACAATTCTGTTGAATTTACAGCTGATTCCGGCAGATTTCCTGTATTTACAGAACTTTGGGTTTTCTGTAGCCTCCACAACAGGGGTGCTATGGTATCTTTCCGCAATGACTTTTGCGGTCTGGGTGCTGTATCCGCTGCTGCGCAGGCATTATGGCTTGACTGTGCAGGCGACCCCGGCAGCAATCCTGCTGATACTGGGCGTGATCCTGCAGAACTGTGGTTCACTGGATGCCCCATGTACACTTCTGTTTGGCTGGGTTAATACCGGAATGCTGCGTGCCTTTGCAGGAATTCTGGGAGGGGTAGTAGCAAACAGGGCTGCATCAACTCTGAAAAAAATTGATGTAGGGAAAAAGATGGCCGCGATGATGACAGCCGTGGAATTGGCTGGGTATGCGTGGGTACTTTACCATATATGGTCAATGAATGAGACACGTGCTATGCTGGATGGCATTGTGGTTTTGGCGTTGGGTGCGGCATTTACCATTACGGCAAGCGGAAAATCGCTTTTCTACGGAAAATTTGACAACGGCTTTGTCAGATTTCTGGGGAAAGCAACCATGCCAGTTTTCTTGAGTCATTTGTATTGCGTACAATTTTTGCCGAATATACTGGCAATGTACAGCGTAGAAGTGACCGAACTGCAAAGGCTGGTTCTTTCTTTTGCCTGCTGTGCAATAGCGGCAGGAATTGTCTATTATGTAGGGAAAATTATAGACAGACAAATGAAAAAAAGCTGGCATGCTTTTTGCACAGAGATCATTGCGAAAAACAAATAAGGTGTTGAAAATGGAAAAAATCGAAAGGCAGATACAAACCGTAATCGTAACCGGCCCCACCGGGGCCGTGGGCACAGCATTGTGCAGCCGGCTGCTGCAGGCCGGGTGTACCGTGGTGGCGGTCTGCCGCCCCGGCAGCCCGCGGGCCGTAGCGCTGCCCAAGGATGCAAACCTGTATGTAGTTGCCTGTGATGCCGCCAACCTGGCGGATTTGCCGCAGTGCATGGCCGCAGCCGGGCTGCCCGTGCAGGCGGATGCCTTTTTCCACCTGGCGTGGGCGCACACCATTGGCGCGGGCCGCAATGATATGCCGGCTCAGATTGAGAATATCCGCTATACCATTGATGCCGTGCGTACCGCGGCGGCAATGGGCTGCCGTGTGTTTGTTGGTACCGGCAGCCAGGCAGAGTATGGCCGTGTGGACGGTGTTCTGCGGGCCGATACCCCCACAAACCCCGAAAACGGGTACGGCATGGCCAAGCTGTGTGCAGGCCAGATGAGCCGTACCGAGGCCGCCGCCCTGGGCATGGACCATGTGTGGGCGCGTATCCTTTCGGTTTACGGCCCGCATGACGGCCCCAACACGATGATCTCCGCCACCATCCAAAAACTGCTGGCCGGGCAGTGCCCGGACCTGACGGCAGGGGAGCAGAAGTGGGATTATCTTTACTCCGCCGATGCTGCGGATGCACTGTACCGCATGGCCTGCCATGGCCGCAGCGGTGCTGTGTACCCGGTGGGCAGCGGCACCGCCCGCCCCCTGCGGGAATATATTGAGACCCTGCGTGATGCCATCGACCTGGCCCTGCCGCTTGGCCTGGGCAAAATCCCTTACGGGCCGCAGCAGGTCATGTTTTTGCAGGCGGATATCACCCAGCTTGCGGCGGATACCGGCTTTGCGCCGCGCACCGCCTTTGCCGATGGCATCCGCGCCACCATTGCGTGGGCAAAAACGCAAAAGCAAACCAATTAAGCCAATAAGGAATAACCCCGTCCGTGCGGGCAGGACCCGCATGGACGAACAGGAGCCAGACAGTATTTATGCAGTTGACCTACCAAAAGTTAAAGCCGTTTGCCTTATCCTATCTCACCGCGCCGCTGGCGGTGTTTTTTGCGGGGTATCTCCGCGCGCCGTTTGCCGTTGCGGGCCTGGCCGTGCTGGCCTTTGCCTGGTGGTATGCCGTGTGCAAAACGCCGCAGGTTAAGCAAGTGGGGCAAGAAGAGCAGGGCATTACGCTTTCGGTGCCAAAGCTGGTGCTGCTGTTTGCCCTGATGCTGTTGTGGGGCTACCTGGGCGGTCAGACGGGCTTTTTTTACCAGAACTCGGACTGGGGTTACCGCAACGCCATTTACCGGGATCTGATCACAAACAGCTGGCCGGTGTATTACCCGCAAAAGGATACGGCGCTGGTGTATTATATCGGGCACTGGCTGGTCCCGGCGGCGCTGACCAAACCGGTATACGCTCTGTTTGGGCTGGATGCCGCCTGGATGTTCGCCCGTATGGCCCTTTGGGTGTGGACGGCGCTGGGCACCTATCTGGCGGCGCTGAATTTGTTGGTCTACCTGCGTGCTGATACCGGCAAAAAGCAGGGGATCGGCCTGCTGTTTTTGATTTTCTTCAGCGGCATGGATATTCTGGGCGCGCTGTACAGCAGCCGACTGCCGGACCTGCTGGCCTATGACGCTATGCACCTGGAATGGTGGACGAATGATTTCCAGTTCAGCTCCCTGACGACCTGCCTGTTCTGGGTGTTCAACCAGACAGTGGGGGCATGGCTGGCAACCGTCTGCTTTTTGCAGGAGAAAGACTGCCGCAACTACCTGCTGCTGGGCACGGCCTGCCTGATGTGCGGCCCCTTCCCATTTGTGGGGCTGGTTATTTTTATGGTGGTGCGCGGCATTGTTCTGCTGGCACAGCGTCAAAAAGGCGTGCTGCAATCGGCGTTCTCCCCGGCCAATGTGCTGGTGCTGGTTGTGGTGCTCAGCATTACGGCCAGTTATTTTTTGGCCAATAACGCCTTTGGCTACAGCGTTCTGGGCGAAACTGTCGCCGGGAACCAGGCAGCGCAGCAGACTTTTGGCCAAAACGTTCTGACCAGCCTGCAAAAAGGCATGCTGGTATTTTACCTGCTGGATGCCGGCATTTATCTGCTGCTGCTCTGGCGGCAGAACCGCCGCAGCTGGCTGTTTTATACCTGCGCCGTGTCGCTCTTCATCATTCCGTTCTTTAAGGTGGGACAGGGGTGCGATTTCTGCATGCGGGTGTCCATCCCGGCTATCTTTATCCTGATGACCCTCTGTGCCCGGTACTTTATCGCCTTGGTGGGCACCAAATGGCGGGACGGTACGCTTGCACAGCATGCCGTGACCATTCTGCTGGCGGCAACGCTGCTGATCGGTGCCTGCACCCCGGCCATGGAAATTTACCGCGGCATCTGCCACATTGCCAAAGAGGGGACTTTCTGCCTGGAAAACGAGGAGCCCTACACCCTGGCGGACCGCCCTGTAAGCCTGAACTTTGAAACGCAAAACTGTGAAAATAAATTGTTCTTTACCTATTTTGCAAAATAGTGTATAGTGATAAGGGTCTGCCCGGCTATTGCGGCAGTGGGCCAAAGACTAAACTTAAAGGAATGAAACCTGCATGAGCGAGAAGAAAAAAGTCATCTCTGTTATGATCCCTACCTATAACGAGGAGGAGAACGCCCGCCCCATCTATGAGGCGGTGCGGGATGAGATTCGGAAGGATTGCCCGGATTATGACTATGAGATCCTTTTTATTGATAATAAAAGCCAGGATCGTACCCGCCGGATCATTACGGACATCTGCGCACAGGACCCCAAGGTCAAAGCCATTTTTAACAGCAAGAACTTTGGTCAGTTCAACAGCCCCTATTACGGTATGATCCATACCACAGGGGACTGCACCATTACCATCTGCGCGGACTTCCAGGACCCGGTGGAGATGATTCCAAAGTTTGTGGCTGAATGGGAAAAAGGCTACAAAATTGTAATCGGCAAAAAGACCACCAGCCAGGAAAACCCTGTCATGTACTTTTTGCGGGACTGTTACTACAAAACCATCAAAAAGATGAGCAATGTGGAAATGATCGAGCAGTTTACCGGGTTTGGCCTGTACGATAAAAGCTTTATCCAGACCCTGCGTGATTTGCACGACCCCACCCCGTTTTTGCGCGGGATTGTGGCGGAGCTTGGCCCCGAGCGCAAGGAGATTGAATACACCCAGCCCAAGCGCCGGGCAGGCAAGACCCACAACAACTGGTACAGCCTGTTTGATGCCGCCATGCTCAGCTTTACCAGCTACACCAAGATTGGGATGCGGATGGCGGAGTTCTTCGGCTTTTTCTGCGCGGCGGTCAGCTTTATCCTGGGGCTTGTGTTCCTGGTGGCAAAGCTGATCCACTGGAATACCTTTGCTGCGGGTTATGCCCCGATGATTATTGCTGTGTTCTTTGTAGGCGGCGTGCAGCTGACCTTTCTGGGATTTTTGGGCGAGTACATCATGGCAATGAACGCCCGTATTATGGACCGCCCCCTGGTGGTGGAAGAAAAGCGGCTGAATTTTGAACCCGAAACGCCGGAAAGTGATACTACCCGCGCCCAGTAAGACCGAGTGGTTATAATAGATTGCGAGTTGACAGTAAAACAATGATTCCTTTTAATATTCCCCCGCAGGTTGGTACAGAGCTGGACTATATGCACCAGGCCATGGCCAACAATAAGATCTGCGGCGATGGCCCTTTTACCCGCCGCTGTGATGAATGGATGGAACAGCGGTTCCATGCGGGCAAGGTGCTGCTGACCACCAGCGGTACCACCGCGCTGGAAATGGCTGCCCTGCTGTGCGGCATCCAGCCCGGTGATGAGGTGATCCTGCCCAGCTACACATTTTCTTCCACGGCAACGGCCTTTGTTTTAGCTGGGGCCAAGCTGGTGTTTGTGGATATCCGCCCGGACACCATGAACATTGACGAAGCAAAAATTGAACCCGCCATTACCGAAAAAACCAAAGTCATCTGCGTGATGCACTATGCCGGTGTGGCCTGCGATATGGATACCATCATGCAGATTGCGCGCCGCCATAACCTGAAGGTGGTGGAAGATGCCGCCCAGGGCGTGATGGCCAGCTATAAGGGCAGGGCACTGGGCACCATCGGTGATTTTGGCTGCTACTCTTTCCATGAGACGAAGAACTTCTCAATGGGGGAGGGGGGCGCGCTGGTCATCAATGACCCCGAAACCGTGACCAAGGCCGAAATCCTGCGGGAAAAGGGTACCAACCGCGCCAGTTTTCTGCGCGGCCAGGTAGATAAATATACCTGGGTTTCTTATGGCTCCAGCTACCTGCCCAGTGATCTGAATGCCGCTTACCTGTGGGCACAGCTGGAACAGGCCGATACCATCAATACAGACCGTACCCACAGCTGGGATTATTACGCACAGGAGCTGGCACCGCTGGCTGAAGCAGGCCTATTGGAGCTGCCCACCGTGCCGGAAGGCTGTGTGCATAACGGGCATTTGTTCTATGTCAAGCTGCGGGACCTGGAACAGCGCACTGCGTTCATTGCCTATTTGAAAGCCCACGGTGTGGCATCGTCTTTCCATTATGTGCCGCTGCACAGCGCCCCGGCGGGCATCCAATACGGCCGCTTTGCCGGTGTGGATGAATACACCACAAAGGAAAGCAACCGCCTGACCCGCCTGCCGCTGTACTATGGTCTGACCGAAGCCGACCGCGCAGCCGTGGTGCAGGTGGTCAAAGACTTTTTTGCACAGAAATAACATGCCCAGTGCATGAAATCAGCAATATAACAAAAATCCGTATCCCGAATGCCAAGCAGGGCAGGAGGATACGGATTTTTCTGTTTGTTCTTTTAAAATTAAGCGAAAGTTCTCCACGGAACAATGAGGTCAGGGCACGGGGGACGAAATGCTTGCCTGTTTGTATAAAAAACCAAGGGCAATACCGCATAATTCTAAGTGCCGATACGGCGAGCGAGGTGCGGCAGATGCCAAGCCAAAAGCGTAGATAATACTGGATGCTGCAAAGGTGAGCGCCGCCAGTGGCGGAAACAGCGAACCGAAGCAGGGGCAGCGGTCGCAGAGTGCGAGGGGCTTTTGCCCCGAAGCACGATGCGGGTACCGCAACCCGACATTATCGAGCATTTTGGCAACGCAGATGCCGTGCCGCAGCTGCCGGAGCGGTGCTTAAGCCGCAAGGCGGGAATTGTGCGGTGTTGCCCAAGGTTTCTACAGGGGAATAATGCCGTTCACTTTCCCCACCCGCTGCTTTGCAGCATGGTTTCATCGCTCAGCATCCACAGGGCTTCCACATCGTTCAGCTGCTCGATCAAAGCCTGCCCTTTTTCTACCGGCATGCAGAACACACCGGTGGAAAGCGCATCCCCCAGGCCGCTGTCACTGCTTACAATGGCAACGCTGTTCATGTAGCGGGCAGGCTGCAGGGTGGTCAGGTCGATCAGGTGGTGGTAGCGTACACCGTCCACGGTAAAGTAACGCTGGTAGTCCCCGCTGATCACAAGGCTTTGCCCCGGCTGCAGCTCCACGGTATCCACATAGCTTGCGGTGGCGTATTGGCCGTCCTGATCCGGCCAGGGGTTATCGACTCCGGCAACCCAGGGCCCGCTGTTGGGCTTGGTGCCAATGGCGCGCACATTGCCACCCACGTTCAACAAGGCGCTGGTCAGGCCGCGGGCTTCGGCTGCCTGGGCGCATTGCTCCACCGCATAGCCTTTGCCAATGCTGCCAACGTCCAGCTGCAATTCCGGGTCTGCAAAATACACCGTCCCGGTATTCTGGTTCAAAATCAAATCATCCATATTGCAGTGGGCAGCCGCAGCCTGCAGGTCGGCGGTTTTGGGCAGGATATCGGCGCTTACCTCGGCTCCATCGCCCGCGGCGGTGCGGGCATCGTGCCAGTAGCGCAGCACCGCCCCGGCAGCGGCATTGCAGGCACCGTCCGTTGCCTGGTACATCTCCTGCGCGAAGGTCAGCAGGTTCATAATCTCATCCCCAACGGCAACGGGGGCAGCGGCGGCTCCGGCGTTTACATCCGCCAGGTTGGTCATGCCGTCATAGTGGTTGTAAATATCATACAGCTGGTTATACCGCAGCAGGTCTGCATGCAGGGCGGTCATCTGGGTGTTCCAGTCGGCTTCACTGTCGGCATAGCCGCTGATGACAGTAACGGTGTCAAACACATCCCACCAAGTTACGCTGTAGCGCTGGGGGCTGGTGGTTCCAGTTGCCGCACAGCCGCTCAGCAGCAGGCAGAGCGCCAGCACCGCACAGGTCAGGCGGCGCTTCATGCTTGGCCTCCCACGTGTTCATGCTCGCGGTTCAGTTCGGCCAGCAGGGCAGCAAGGGTCCAGCCGCGGCTGGTGGGGGTTACCATGGCGCGCAGCGGGATCACCGCCCCGCCGCGGCGCACTTCATCCACAAACTGGCCCAGATCGCCATTGTCATGCCGCAGCCCGCTCACAATCATGGCCGGGCGCTCCGGTACATCCGGGGCGGGGGCGGCTTCACCGCCAGTGTGCCGCCCGATGCAAAGGGCTTCCATGGTGGTGCCCAGGTCGGCGGCGGTCAAAAGGCGGACTTTCAGGCGGCTCAGGCGTGCAGCGTGTTCCACCGCGGCGTGCTCGGCACTGCCGGGGGCAACCTGCCACAGCAGCACACAGCGCGGTTCCTGCTGGATTCTGGCTTTCATAACAATACCTCGTTATGCCTGCCCGCAGCCGGGCAGGCAGCAATCATAAAATCAAAATGTGCGGCGCAGGGGTCAGTCCCGCGCCGCACGGTGGAAAAGGTTCAATTACAGGTCAGGGTGATACTCTTTGCAGGTGCATTTTTTCCATTTCAGGCCGCTGCCGCAGGGGCAGGGATCGTTGCGGCCAATCTTGGTCACGCGCACAGGGGTGGCACCCTTGGCACCAGCCTGAGCCGGTGCGCCTTCGCCGGTGGGCTTGGCAACCTGTTCGCGTTTCGGCTCCTGGTTCTGCTGGCGCACTTCAATGGTCAGCAGCATGTGTACGGCATCCTCGCGGATGGTGGCGATCATCTCGTCAAACATGGCAAAGCCTTCAATGCGGTATTCCACAATGGGGTCGCGTTGGCCGTAACCGCGCAGGCTCATGCCCTGCTTCAGCTGGTCCATGTTGTCAATGTGTTCCATCCACTTGGAGTCAACATTGCGCAGCAGGCAGATGCGCTCCAGTTCGCGCATCATGGGGGCACCGTACTTCTGCTCCTTGCTTTCCAGAATGCTCATGCCGCGCTCATACAGCACCTTGGCAACATCCTCGCGCTTCAGATCATTCAGCTGCTCGGCAGTGTAGTTAAAATCAGTGGGCAGGCACAGCCAGTTCAGGTAGTGGCGGCGCAGGGCAGCAAAATCCCAATCGTCGGCGGTTTCGCCGCTCAGGAAGGACTCGCAGGTCTCGTCGATGGACTGCTTCATCATCTCGTGCAGCTTGTCGGAGATATCCTCGCCGTCCAGCACCATCTGACGCTGCTTGTAGATGATCTCGCGCTGCTGGTTCATGACATCGTCATACTGCAGCACCTGCTTACGGATGGCAAAGTTGGAAGCTTCCAGCTTTTTCTGGGCGCTCTCGATCGTGTTGGTGATCAGCTTGTTCTCGATGGGCATGTCCTCGTCCAGGCCCAGGGTATCCATCAGGCCCTGCACGCGCTCACCGCCGAAAATGCGCATCAGGTCATCTTCCAGGCTCAGGAAAAAACGGGATGCACCGGGGTCGCCCTGACGGCCAGCACGGCCGCGCAGCTGGTTATCAATACGGCGGCTTTCGTGGCGTTCAGTGCCAATGATGAACAGGCCGCCAGCTTCGCGCACAGCCTCGGCTTCGCGCTTGACTTCCGGTTCATATTCTTCAACCAGCTCGTCAAAGCGCTTGCGGGCAGCCAGAATATCAGCATCCTGGGTGTCGGCATGGCCGTCGCACTCGGTCATCAGCATTTCAACTTTTGCTTCATAGGCTGTGTCCGGGGCAGGGGGGATGGGCAGGCCCTGTGCCTTGGCGCGGGCTTTGGCGTGCTCGTATTCGTCTTTCAGCACTTCCAGGTCGGCATTCATCTGGCGGGTCAGCTCTTTGCGCAGGGTGGCCTTTGCCATATAGGTCACGTTGCCGCCCAGCATGATATCGGTGCCGCGGCCAGCCATATTGGTGGCGATGGTCACAGCGCCCTGCTTACCGGCCTGTGCAACGATTTCGGCTTCGCGCTCATGCTGCTTTGCGTTCAGCACATTGTGCTCAATGCCGCGCTTTTTCAGCAGCTTGGAAAGCGCCTCGCTCTTTTCCACGCTGACGGTACCAACCAGAACGGGCTGGCCCTTGGCGTGGCATTCGGCAACCTGCTCGATCACGGCATTATACTTGCCGTTGATGGTCTTGTACACGCTGTCCGGCAGGTCCTTGCGGGCGCGGGGCTTGTTGGTGGGGATGGATACGATCTGCAAGCCGTAAATTTCGCTGAACTCGTCCGCTTCGGTGGAAGCCGTACCGGTCATGCCGCCCAGCTTTTTGTACATGCGGAAATAGTTCTGGAAGGTGATGCTGGCCAAAGTCTTGCTCTCAGCAGCAACGGTCACGCCTTCCTTGGCTTCAATGGCCTGGTGCAGACCGTCATTGAAGCGGCGGCCATACATCAGACGGCCGGTGAATTCATCAACGATGATGACCTCGCCGTCTTTCACGATATAGTCGGTATCACGGTGCATCACACCGCGGGCCTTGATGGCACCGTCAATATAGTGGCGCAGGGTCATGTTGTCGGCATCGGCCAGGTTCTCAACATTGAACCATGCTTCGGCTTTCTTAACGCCGCTTTCGGTCAGGGTGCAGGTCTTGTGCTTTTCGTCCACAACGTAATCACCGTCAACCTGTTCATCGGCTTCCACTTTGTCGTCCAGTTCAACGATGACAGACTTTTTCAGCGTTTTGGCAAAGTCGTCCGCGCGCTTGTACATCACGCTGGAATCTTCGCCCTTGCCGGAGATGATCAGCGGGGTACGGGCTTCATCAATCAGGATGGAGTCCACCTCGTCCACGATGGCGTAAGCATGGCCGCGCTGCACCATGCTGGCCTTGTAAACCACCATGTTGTCACGCAGGTAGTCAAAGCCAAACTCGTTGTTGGTGCCGTAAGTAACATCCGCCAGGTAAGCCTTGCGGCGGTCCTGCGGCTGTACGTCATGGATAACCAGGCCGACCGTCAAGCCAAGAAAGCGGTAAACCTTGCCCATCCATTCGCTGTCGCGCTTGGCCAGGTAATCGTTGACGGTAACAACATGCACGCCTTCGCCGGTCAGGGCATTCAGGTAAACTGGCATGGTGGCCACCAGGGTCTTGCCTTCACCGGTCTGCATCTCGGCAATGCAGGAACGATGAAGCACAATGCCGCCGATGATCTGCACCGGGTAGGGCTTCAGGCCCAGCACACGCCAGTCCGCTTCGCGGCAGACGGCGAACGCTTCGGGCAGGATATCGTCAAGGCTGGCCCCGTTTTTCAGCTTTTCTTTCAGGTACGGGGTTTTGGCCTGTAATTCTTCGTCAGTAAGTTTCTGCATTTCGGGCTCAAGTTCCAGCACCTTGTTGGCAATGGGTTTGATACGCTTGAGCTCTTTGTCGGAAAAATTACCGAACAGTTTTTCCATAAAAGACATAAGTAAACACCTGTATTTCTGCCGCATGGCGGCGAATGGATCAGCAGGGGAACCCCTGTTGGATACAATGCTATACTTTAATATAATACACCCGCGCAGGGTACTGTGTCAAACCTGCGCGGGTGTAAAATGCAAATAATAAACTGTTTCAGCGGCTTTTGTTGAAACTTGGCCGGTTATCATGCGCTTGCAGCGCTTTTGGCCTGCTTTTCGTTGCTGATGAACAGCAGCACCAGCATCAAAAAGATGCAAACAAAGCCGATGGCGTCCCACACGGTAAAGGGGGAACCGAGCACCAGCGTGCTGATGATGGCCGCCGTAACCGGTTCCGCAAAGCTGAACAGGCTGGATTTCTGCGGCCCAATGTACATGACGCCGCTCATGTAACAGCTGAACGCCAGCACGTTGCCGATGAGCACGACCGCCGCAATACCGGCAATGCCGGCCGCGTTGGGTACGTAGTTCATCCGCCACGGGCGGAACACCAGCGCAAAGAAGGTGCCGCCCATCAGGAATGCCCAACCCTGCAGCATGGGTGTGGGGTACTGTTTTTGCAGGTTTTGGGGCCATATGGTGTAAATAACAACGCAGAACGCGCTGATAATACCAACGACCAGCGCAGCGGGCGAAACCGCCATGTTGGTCAGGCTGCCGTGGGTGGTCAGCATAAATACACCACCCAGCGCCAGCACAATGGAGAACACCTCAAACAGCCGTGGCGCACGCTTTTGCTGGATGCAGACCACCAGCAGAATCAGCACGGGGGAAAGATCCTGCAAAATAGTGCCCACACCGGCGCTGGAAAGCTGGATGGTCAAAAAATAGGTGAACTGGCAAAAGCTGACGCCAGCCAGGCCATAGATCACAAGGTCGCGCGCGTTGCGCCAGCTGCGCCAGGGGTTCACCAGTTGGCGCCAGTTGCGCACACCGTAATAGATGCACAGAATCACACCGGCCAAAAACAGCCGGATGGGCACCAGCCAGGCGGAATCCATGCCTTGGCGGGTAAACAGATACTGCCCCACGCAGCCGGAAACACCCCAGCACATGCCGCCGAACATTGTCAGCAGAGCGCCTTTTACGCTATCCGTCATTCGTTATGATCTCCTATCCCAAAACTTGTTACAGTTCGTTCAGGCAATACTGCGCAGCGGCCAAAACATCCGGAACAACGGGGGCACCGGTGGCACGCAGCTGCTGTGCGCTCTGATGCCCAGCGGTTTGCAGCACACACCGCACGCCCAGCGCCTGGGCAACCTCAAAATCGTGGACAGAATCCCCGATCATAATAGCCTGCGCCGGTACGGCACCGCGCTGCTTCAGTTCAGTCAGATAAGCCAGGCCGACTTCCACTTTGCTGCGGGCGTAAATATTATCCAACCCCAGCAGGCGGTCAAAGTAGGGGCGCACTCCGCGCTCCGTGACCTGCTGTTCCAAAACCGGCAAGTTGGAAGCCGAAAGAATGACCTGCTGCACCCCGGCACCTTTCAAAAGGGAAAGGGCGGGCACAGCACTTTCTGCCAGCGGGCAGGCCCCGGCGCGGGCCAGGTAATCCTGCATGTAATCATCGGCAAGCTCTTTGTAGGAGTTTTTGGAAAAATCGAACCCTGCGCGAATATAATAATCTTCAATCGGGAAGCCAAAAATCTCACGGTACTGGGCAAGGCTGTATTGCTGCGGGTAATGATAGATGCGGAGCAGACGGTTGAGCGCGTCCACACAAAGGGCAACATCATCCAGCAGGGTGCCGTTCCAGTCCCATAAAACAAGGCTCGGTTTCATGGCAGCTCCTTTTAATGAATACAGGGAAAGCGGTTATTATTCTGCAAAAATTTTGTTCAGGGATTCGTTGCTCTCGATCAGCTTGACCAGGGCAACACCCAGCACACAGCAGCTGATGATCTCACCAACGCCAACAGCAACGGCGTTGAATACCGCCATGGTGGCCGTGGGGGCAGAATCCGAGAAGAACACAGTGATTTCAAACGCGCCAACGATCAGTGCATTGGCGATAACAGGAGGGAAAGACGCCGGAATTGCCAGCCCTTTCCAGCGCACATTGCGCAGGGCATAGGTGGCAAGGCAGGCAATCAGGGTGGCGGCGGTGCCAAACACCACATCCACCATGGTGGAACCCAGCAGGTTTGCCAGCAGGCAGCCCAGGGTAACGCCCACAATGTATTCGGCCCCAAACACCGGCAGCAGGCAGAATGCTTCGGCCACGCGCACCTGTACCGCGCCGTAAGAGAACGGCTGCAATACCAGGCAAAGCACGGTGTAAACTGCGGCGATCATGGCGCAGCGTACCAGGGTTTGATCGGACAGTTTGTTTTTGCTAGTAGACATAAAATTACACTCCGGCGGATAGATTTTGACCGCGCCCAAGACCGCCAGGCTTGGGTGGGTTTGCGCCTGAAAACCAGGCGGAGCCTAAAATCCTAAGTTGCTCAACAAATTGTTATTATAACAAATGAAAATGGGGGATACAAGGGGGAAAGGGGCATAATATTGCAGCAAAAGAGCAAAATACTGCCTTTGCAGACAAAAAATCCCGCACCGGGCGGGCTGCCGGTGCGGGGGAAAATGATAGAGAGGTTTGTTACCAGGGCGCGTTATCCAGCGGGCAGTGCATGTCTGTGCGGGCAGCGCGCATTTCCACATAGCAACCGCACTGCATGCAGGTCCCGGCGTTAAGGCTGGGGCAGGTGCGGCAATGTTCCAGCCGGGCAGTGTATTCCGCATCCGGGGTGCGCACACGGCGGGGCATGGTGGCGCGGTAGCGCACCACGCTGGCGTAATAGTCGTTTTCGTCCGCCATATCCTGCAATAAGCAGCGGCGGCAGCGCTTGGGCTGGGCTTCCATTACTGGTTCACCACAAAAGCGGCTACGCTGCACGGCGGCAGGGTGGCGGTAAAGCCGTCCGCCGTCAGGCTGGTGTTCAGTTCCGCGGGGACAACCTGCTCCGGCGCGGCAAAGGTGTTGTGGGCGGCGGGGGCACCGGCCAGCACGCGGGCTGTTACACCGGTGGGCTTGGCCCCGCCCAGCATGCAGGTAACAGGGATAGCTGCCGTATCGTTCAGGTTGGCCGCAGTGACCAGAATACTGCCGTCTGCCTGCTGGCTGGCACTGACATGCAGATCGGGCACCGCCTGGTCATCGTGGTTCAGCAGGGTGGTCTCCGCATAGCTTTCCAGCTGCTTGGCACCCTGGTGGCCCTTGTACATTTCAAATACATGATAGGTCGGGGTCAGCACCATCTTGCTGCCTTCGGTCAGGATCATGGCCTGCAGCACGTTGACCATCTGGGCAATGTTGGCCATGCAGACGGTATCACAGTGGTTGTTGAAGATATTCAGGTTGATGGCCGCCACCAGCGCATCACGCATGGTGTTCTGCTGGTAAAGGAAGCCGGGGTTCGTGTCCGGTTCCACATCGTACCAGGTGCCCCATTCATCCACGGCCAGGCCCACTTTGCGGTCGCCCTGATACTGCTTGATAATGCGGGTGTGGTTCTCCACCAGTTCTTCCATCTGCAGGGTCTTGTGCAGGGTGGTATAGTATTCCTCATCGGTAAAGTCTGTGGCCGAGCCCTTGTGCTGCCAATCCTCATGGGGCACGGTATAGTAATGCAGTGATACCGCATCTACGGCCTGCCCGGCGCGCTCCATCACGGTTTTGGTCCAGTGGTAATCCGCCACGTTGGCGCCGGATGCGATCTTGAAGATTTTGTGCTCCGGCGAGTAGTTGCGCAGGTAGGTGGAATATTGGCGGCACAAATCGGCATAATACTCGGCACGCATACTGCCGCCGCAGCCCCAGGCTTCATTGCCAATGCCCCAGTATTTTACGTTGAACGGTTCGTCCTGCCCGTTGGCGCGGCGCTCTGATGCCATGGGGGAAATGCCGCCCATGTTGCAGTATTCCACCCAGTCCGAAAATTCCTGCACGGTGCCGCTGCCCACATTGCCGCTGAAATATGCTTCGCAGCCAATCTGGCGGCACAGCTCCATAAATTCATGGGTGCCAAAGCTGTTATCCTCGGTCACGCCGCCCCAGTTGGTGTTTACAATGGTTTTGCGGTTCTCCTTGGGGCCAATGCCGTCGCGCCAGTGATAGGTATCGGCAAAGCAGCCGCCCGGCCAACGCAGCACGGGCACATGCAGGGCTTTCAGCGCGGATACAACATCATTGCGCATGCCGTTGGTGTTGGGAATATCAGAAGCCTGACCGACATAAATGCCCTGATAGATGCAGCGGCCCAGATGCTCCGAAAACTGACCGTAAATGTTGGGGTTGATGGTGCCGACCGAACGGTTGGCGTTCACAAAAATACATGCCATAAAAACACCTCACAAAAGTAAAAAAATACCTATGGCAACACCGCACAATTCCCGCCTTACGGCTTAAGCACCGCTCCGACGGCTGCGGCACGGCATTTGCGTTGCCAAAATGCTCGATAAGACATCCAGTATTATCTGCGCTTTTGGCTTAGCAGCTGCCGTGCCTCGCTCGCCGTATCGGCACTTAGAATTATGCGGTATTGCCCATAAAAAGCAACATGAAATAGGAACCTAAAAGCACTATAACAAACCCCGTTCGTTATGTCAATCTCCTATAAATAAAAAATAAACCCTGCATTCCGGCAGAAGCACAAAATGCAGGGCAGATAAAAGCAAACAAAGAAGCAAATAGAAAGCAAGAATAAGCGAATTTACAAGAAAAAGCAGTTACAGGCAGGCTCAGCCTGCATACAATGCTCCGAACTCCTAACTCCTAACTTTATTCCCACTTCTCCCAAACCTCCGGCCGGTACCCCACTGTGGCGGCGCGGCCATTGCGTACAATGGGTTGGCGCAAAAGCTGCTGGTTTTCAAACAGTTTGTCAGCCTGCTGGCTTTCGTCCAGCCAGCGCAGCAGGGCAAGGGTATCCTGGTCTTTGGCGGTTTCGTCCACCAGGGCCTGCCAGCCGCCCACGGCCTGGCACACGCGGTCAAACTCACCGCGGCTCAGGCCCTTTTCTTTCAGGTCCACCATCTGGAACTTGATGCGCCGCTCTTTGAACCAGCGCTGCGCCTTTTTGGTGTCAAAGCTTTTGTTGGTGCCAAAAATCTGGATGTTCATGCGTTTTCCTCCCGCCATCAGTCTGCCTGCGGGACATCCTGGCTGGATGCCACAATGTTATTGACCCACACGCCCTTTTTGACCAGAATAAACCCGATGATGCACTTGAGCAGATCCACCCCGTTCACAAACAGGTAGACAATGGGCAGCGGCAGTGCCGTATAGCGGCTGAGGACAAAGGCAATGGGAAAGTTGATCAGCCAGGTATAGCAGCTGTCAAAAAAGAAGGTGATCAGCGTTTTGCCGCCGGAACGCAGCGTAAAGTAGGCAGCGTTGGCAAAGGCGAACAACGGCATGCACAGCGCCGCCGTGCGGATCACGCTGGAAGCAAGCTCCCGGATGGCGGGTTCGGTGTTGTAAATGTGAGGGATCAGCGGACTGAACAGGGCCAGCAGCGTGCCCATCACCGCGCAGCTGGAAACACTCAGGGTGATCATCCGCCATGCGGTGCGGCGTGCACCGGTCATGCGGCTGGCACCAAGCTCTTGCCCAACCAGAATGGCCGTGGCATTGCCCAGAGAAAGGAAAACTTCGTTAAAAATCTGGGTGATGGTGTTGGTAATGTTCATGGCGGCAATGGCCTGGATGCCGCGCACGGAATAGCATTGCAACAGCATGGCCTGGCTCATGCTCCACAGGCATTCGTTCAGCAGAAGGGGGAAACCCTTGATCGCCACCTGGCGGGTCAGATTGCCGTCAATGTGGAAATTGCGGAACACGCCTTCCATGAACGGGTAGCGCTCGGCACTGCGGTGCGCCCCGCTGACCACGATGACAAACTCCACAAAGCGGCTGAGCGAAGTGGCAATACCGGCACCCACTACGCCCAAAGCAGGAAAGCCGAACAGGCCAAAGATCAACAGGCTGTTGAACACAAAGTTGATGCCCATGGCAATCATGCTGGCGCGCATGGGAAGCGTTGTCTGGCCGGATTCCCGCAGGGTGCTGGCGTAAGCCTGAGTCAGCGCAAAGGGAATCAGCCCCGCCAGCATCACACGCAGGTAGCCCAGGGCATACTCCATCGTGGCGGCGGCATCGGCGGCGGTGGTGTCGGCTGAAATATACAGTTCGATCAGCGGCCGCCCGGCCCCCAGCAGCACTCCGAACGCGATGACCAGCAGGCCGACCGCAATCAGCAGTTTCATGCGCAGGGTCTGGCGCACGCCCTCCATGTTGCCCTGGCCGTAATACTGGGCGCCAAAAATGCCCGCCCCGGCCAGCGCACCCCAGATGCACAGGTTGAACACAAACAGCAGCTGATTGATGATGGCAACGGCGCTCATGGGCAGGGTGCCCACCTGGCCAACCATCACATTATCCAGCAGGCTGACCACGTTGGACAGGGTGTTCTGCACAATAATAGGCAGAACCACCACCGCAACATGGCGGTAAAAGGTGCGGTCACCGATCAGGCACTCCCGCAGGGTTAAACTTTTTTGCTCCATACATCCTCCGTTTTACAAGTCTTACACCATAACAAAAATGCTCTTCCCGCACACAGCGGCAGGAAGAGCAGAAAAAAGAAACCCCTTTTTACGGCAGCGGCACCGCGTAATCCACAAGGCGGCGGGGCTTGCCTTCAAATACAATGGCAATACCATCCGGGCCGGTGTTGGCGCTCACAACGCCGCCCAGCTGGAACACCAGCAGCGGCGCATGACCAAACTCTTTTTTGCACAGCTTGACAAGTTCGTCACGCTTGGCGGTGGAGCTGGTGTAAGCAATCATGTAAGGCATTTTCTTCACATCGTCCACGCGGCTCTTGACCCACTTGACCATGGCAGGCGGCACGTTGTTGTCACCGCGCACCTTGGCTTCCACCTTGCTGATGCCATCGTTCAGGCTGATGATGGGGCGGATGCCCATCAAATCGCCCACAACGGCAGCGGCGGCGGAAACACGGCCAGATTTTTTCATCTGCTTTAAGCTGTATGCGGCAAGGCAGATTTCCACCCGGGCCAGCTTGTCCTGCATTTCGCGCAGGCAGGCATCCAGCGGCTCACCGGCACGCACCTTGCGGGCGCACTCGCACAGATACCAGCCATACGGCATGGAGTAGGTGTGCGAATCGATCAGATGAATCTTCATCTTGTGGCCGGGGCGCTCGTCTTCCAGCAGTTCGGCAGCCTTTACGGCGTTATTGTATGTACTGGAACCACCGGCGTTGATGCACAGGTGTACAAGGTCCTGTATACCGGCGTCTACATATTTGGCATAGATATCCACCCATTCCAGCTGGGTGATGGCGGCGGTGGTGGGTACGCTTTTGGACTGGCGCATCATCTCATAGAACTGGTCGTTGGTCATGTCTTTGCGTTCCAGGTATTCCTTGCCGTCCAGCATAATGTGGAACCCAATCACATCAATGCCGTATTTATCGGTCAGTTCCTGCGGAATGTCGGAGCAGGAATCCGTTAAAAAAGCAACTTTCACATCACTCATCTTTGTTCTCACTTCCATTCAAATCGGGTCAGCTGGCCGTGTGTTTCCAGGTCGGCAAAGTCCCACTGGCGCAGAACTTCGTATACCCCCACAGCTACAGCATTGGATAAGTTCAGGCAGCGCTCGCCTTTGCGCATGGGCATGCGCACGCACTGCTGCTGGTTAGCGGCCAGCAGCTCTTCCGGCAGGCCAGCGTCCTCGCGGCCAAACACCAGATAGGAACCATCCGGATAATGGGCGTCAGTATGGCGCTGCGGCCCCTTGGAGGTAAAGTAGAAGAACGGGCCGTGATTTGCCGCAAAAAACGCATCCAGATCCTGATAATATGTTATATCAAGCTGGCCCCAATAGTCAAGACCGGCGCGCTTTAATTTTTTATCATCGATCGTGAAACCCATCGGCCCAACCAGGTGCAGGCGGGCACCGGTCACGGCGCAGGTGCGCGCAACATTGCCGGTATTCTGGGGGATCTGCGGTTCAACCAGTACAATATTTACAGTTGGCAAAATTTACACATCCTTATTGCTTCTTATTCCGGGTTCTGCATCAGCCGGGGCAGCACGCTTTCCAGCCACACGCCAAGGCGCTCGTCAGCTTCGTCGGGGGTGGCTTTCAGGCAGTCGGCTACAAACACGGCGGCAGCCTGTGCGGCGGCGGGCAGCACATTGCCCTGCAGCAGCCGCCCGACCAGCACCGCGCCAAAAATATCCCCCGTGCCATGGAAGCTCTTGGGTACCATGGGGGTGCGCACCAGACTTTCGCCGGTGGCACGGTCTGCCCCAACGCAGGCAATGCCGCGCCCGGCGGCCACACCGGTGATGAGCACCCGCGGGCAGATGCGCGTTAGGCGCTGCGCCTGGGCCTGCGCGGTATGCAATTCCGCTTCGCCAGTCACACCGGGCATCGGATCGCCCAGCAGCAGGGCGGCTTCGGTGGTGTTGGGCAGAATCAGGCTGGCACGGGAACACAGGGTATACATGGCGGGCACCATTTCCGGCGCAAGGCCGCGGTACATCCGGCCGTGGTCGCCCATCACGGGGTCAACCACCGTCAGGGCGTCCGGCCAAAGGTCCATGGCCTGCTCTACCAGCTTGGCCTGGCTGGCATCGGCCAGGTAGCCGGAATAAATGCAGTCAAACCGCAGGCCAAGGCGGCGGTAATGCTCCAGGGCTGCGGGGCCGTAACCGGGGTTGGCCAGCTTGGCCGGGGTGCCCAGCCCGCCCGTGTGGGTGGAAAGCACTGCTGTTGGTACGGCAACGGCCTGTGCCCCCAGCGCCGAAAGCACAGGCACAATGACCGAAAGACCTGCCCGTCCAAAGCCGGGCAGATCATGGATGCACAGAACTGTTTTAGGTGCATTGGACATAAGAAAAACGCTCATTTCTATATCGAATTTAGGGCAGCCCGCAGCAGGGAAGTGAATGCGCGGCGGCTGAAAACGTCTTTTCCAAACGTCTGTACTGATTTTACCACAAACTTCCCCGCAGAAAAAGACGTATAACCACGAAACTGTATGGAAAAACTATCCCCAGGCTGGGATGAATGGAAAGCCGGCATCCCAAAGCCAAAAACACCAAAAGGAGCAATGCAAAATGGAAAACATGATCCCGACCGTTGCCGCTGCCGCCGTGGGGATGGCCATTGGCGGTGCCGCCGTATATGCCGCCACACAGGACCACCGCCAGATCCGACGCACCGTGCACAGACTTTCCCGCGGGGCAGAAAAAGCTTTGATCGACTTTGACCGCATGGTGGAAAGCTACACCAAATAACAAAAATGCACCGCGTATGATGGCGGTGCATTACATAAAAAAGCAAACAAAATGCCGCAACGGAACCCCATGCCCCGCTGCGGCAGACCCAAACCCCTCTATTTTAAGGCATTATCACAGGATACGCACGCGGATGGCGGCATCAATGCCGCTGAGCTGTGCGGTTAGGCCGGCATCCACGTTGCCTGTTACATCCAGCATGGTGTAGGCAACATTCTTGCGGCCTTTGTTCACCATGTTCTCAATGTTCAGGTTGGCGGCGGTCAGAATGCCGGTGATGGCAGAGATTGCGCCCGGCTCATTGCGGTGAATGATGCAGATGCGCTTGCCGCCAACGCGCGGCTGGCTGACATCCGGCAGGTTGACACTGTGGGTGATGTTGCCGTTTTTCAGGTAGTCGCTCAGCTCATTGGCTGCCATCACAGCGCAGTTGGTCTCGCTTTCCGGGGTGGAAGCGCCCAGGTGCGGCGTGCAGTAAACTCCTTTCACACCCAGCAGCTCCTCCGCCGGGAAATCGCAGAAATACTGGGCAACCTTGCCGGTGCCAAGAGCATCCAGCAGGGCAAAGTTATCAACCAGCTCACCGCGGGCAAAGTTCAGCACACGCACGCCGTCCTTGCACATGGCCAGCGTCTGGGCATTGATGGTGTTCTTGGTGGAGGGCAGGTACGGCACATGGATGGTCAGATAGTCGCAGCGGGGCAGCATATCGCCCAGGGTGACGCAGTGCTGTACGCTGCGGGACAGGCTCCATGCAGCGTCAATGGAAATGTATGGGTCATAGCCCAGAACTTCCATGCCCAGGGCAACGGCGGCGTTGGCGACGCGGGCACCAATGGCACCCAGGCCGATTACACCGATGGTTTTGCCGCGCAGTTCCGGGCCGACAAACTGCTTTTTGCCCTTCTCCACATCCTTGGCCAGGGTGGCGCTGCCTTTCAGGCCCTGCGCCCACTGCACAGCGTCCGGTACATTGCGGCTGCCGGACACCAGCGCGCCGATGACCAGCTCGGCCACAGCGTTGGCGTTGGCACCGGGGGTGTTGAACACCACGATGCCCTGCTCGGTGCACTGGTCAATGGGAATGTTGTTGGTGCCGGCACCTGCGCGGGCAATGGCCAGCAGGCTTTTGGGCAGGGCGACATCATGCAGGTCGGCGCTGCGCACCAGAATGCCCTGTGCGTCGTTGGCCTCGTTATTGATCTCGAACTGGTTGGCCGGCAGCTTTGCCAGCCCAACCGGCGAAATGGCGTTCATGGTTTTAATGGTATACATAATGGCGGATAACCCCCTGTAATAATTAGAAATGAGCAATTAGGAATGAGCAATTAGGAATGAACGGTATGGCAGAGAAATCAGCAAGAACATTGGGATTTGAGCAAAACATAAAGTCAGCCTTCAATTCCTAATTTCTAATTGCTAATTCCTCATTATTTCACGCGTTTTCCTTGCGGAACTTCTCCATGAAATCAACCAGGTCGTTCACACCCTGGGCAGGCATGGCATTATAGATGGAAGCGCGCATGCCGCCAACCAGGCGGTGGCCTTTCAGGTTCACGAAGCCGGCTTCGGTAGCAGCGGCGCAGAACTTCTTATCCATATCCGGGTTGGGGCTGGTGAAGGTCACGTTCATCATGCTGCGGTATTCCGGCTGAACGGGATTGTTATAGAAGTCCTGACCGTCCAGGTAATCATACAGGACCTTGGCCTTGGCGTGGTTGATCTTGGCCATCTCTTCCAGGCCGCCAACCTCATTCTGCAGGTAATCCATCACCAGACCGGTCATGTAAATGCACCAGCACGGCGGGGTGTTGTACATGCTGTCCTTATCCAACAGGGTAGTGTAGTTCATCATGGTGGGGATCTTTTCCGCCGGGATGTCTTTTGCGCTCTTGCCCAGCAGGTCGTCCCGGATGATGGCAATGGCCATACCGGCGGGGGCAACGTTCTTCTGCACACCAAAGTAGATGCAGCCGTACTTGCTTACATCGGTCGGCTCACTGAAAATCATGGAGCTCATGTCAGCTACCAGGGGGATGCCGTCCACCTGCGGTACATCTTTATAAGTAGTGCCAAAAATGGTGTTGTTCTGGCAGATGTGGATGTAGCTGGCGTTGGGGTCATATTCAATGGCCTTGACATCCGGAATATAGGTGAAGTTCTTATCCTTGCTGGAAGCAGCGATGCGGGCTGTGCCGAACTTAGCGGCTTCTTCGGCAGCCTTTTTGCTGAAGTTGCCGGTCACCAGATAATCCGCCGTGCCGGTGGTCATAAAGTTCAGGGGCACCATGGCGAACTGCTGGGTTGCGCCGCCCTGGAAGAAACCGATCTTGTAGTTGTCGGGCACATTCAGCACCTTGCGGATACCGGCCTCAGTGTTCTGGATGATCTCATCGAACCACTTGCTGCGGTGGCTCATCTCCATCACGCTCATACCGCTGCCATGGTAGTCCAGCAGGTCGGCCTGAGCTTTTTGCAAAACGGGAACCGGCAGCATGGAAGGACCGGCGCTGAAATTATACACACGATTCATAAGAGGTTACCTCCTAAATTCATTCTTACACCCAAGCTCAAAGCGGCGCGCTGCGCCTTGCTTTGTTGATTCGTTTTTCACAACACCTGTATTATACGCACTGCGCCTGCCCGCCCGCAAGCAAAACACGTTTGTCAAAATACCGAAAAAAGTGGAAAATTGCCGCGGGCAGCCTGCCAATAAGTACAGATGTGCGCAAAACGAAAACAGATACTTTTACAAACATGAAATACTGACCGCCAAAACAGCCAAAAAGTAAGTGCTAATTTTGTGCAAAAATGCACCTTGCTAAAATATCTGCCACAGATGTAAAATAAAAGTGTAAAAATCAACCACAAACATAAAAGGATGGGGTGGGGAGAAGAATGAAAGCACTTTCAACCAGTGAAGAGCAGGTCATGGCGGCGCTGTGGGCATGCGGCAAACCGGCCACTCGGCGGCAGATCGCGGCCAAACTGCCGCCGGACTGTGTGTGGGCGGATTCCACACTGCTCAACTTCCTGCTGCGGCTGGAAGCCAAGGGTTATGTACGGCCCGAAAAGCAGGGCAACAAAAATATTTATACCCCGCTGGTGCGCCGTGTGACCTATTGCGGGGCAGTCAGTGCGGCACACCTGCAAACTCTGTATGGCGGGGACCTGCGCAGCATGGTGGCGGCGTTATCGGATACCGGACGCATCACCAATGCTGAGATGGAGCGTCTGGCTCGCTGGCTGGACATCCGCGTGGCTGAAAGCCCGGAATACGATTACGATTGACCCCAAAAAAGGAAAACTGCCCCTTGCTTTTATAGGGCGGTGCAGTACAATACAGACAGATGCTTGACTTGTAACAGAATGAGAGGGGAAATAAGACATGACAAAATTGGATGACCTTGCTTTGCATATGATTACATATTACGCGGCGGATCCTGCCCGCATCCAGCACTTTATCAAGGTGCACAGCTTTGCTGCGCTGATTGCCCGGCAGGAGGGGATGGATGCCGCAACGCTGGAAATTCTGGAAGCCGCTGCCTATGTGCATGATATCGGAATCAAACCGGCAGAGCAGACCTATGGCAGCTCCGCGGGCAAATATCAGGAAGAGCTCGGCCCCGCCCCGGCCCGCGCCATGATGTTGGAATGCGGCTTTACCCCGGTGCAGGCCGACCGCGTTGCTTATCTGGTGGGGCACCACCATACCTATACCAATATCAACGGAATGGACTATCAGATTTTAGTGGAAGCGGATTTCCTGGTCAATCTGTATGAGGATTCTGTACCCAAAGCAGCGGCGCAGAACGCGCTGGATAAAATTTTCAAAACGCAGACAGGCAAAACAATCTGCAAAGAAATGTTTGTGTTGTAAACGATACTACGATAAATTTTCTGTCCGCAACCGGCGGTTGACACATTTCCAACAGTCAGGTTCTTTTTTGCAACGGCACCAGCTGGTACGATAAAGCCACCGAAACAAAACCCCACAACACAAGAAAGGACATTGACCATGATCTTTGCAGACAAATTGATCGCCCTGCGCAAAAAGGCAGGATATTCCCAGGAAGAACTTGCCCAACAGCTGAACGTGACCCGGCAGTCGGTCTCCAAATGGGAGGGTGCACAGTCGGTGCCGGACATTGAAAAGATATTGCAGATCAGCAAACTGTTTGGCGTTACCACAGATTACCTGTTAAAAGACGAGATGGGCGAACCGGAATATGCCGAAAGTGAGCCCACCGCCCTGCGCCGTGTAACGCTGGAGCAGGCTAACGCTGCCCTGGCCCAGGCAAAGGTCAACGCTCCCTACATGGCGTGGGGAACCGCGCTCTGTGTTGCTTCACCTGTTATGCTGCTGCTTTTGGGCGAAATCTGCCAGCATTCCCAGTTTGGCCTGAACGAGAATGTGGCGACCGGAATTGGCCTGTGCGTTCTGCTGGTAATGGTATGCGCGGCTGTGGTGCTGTTTATGCTGTGCGGCACGAAGAACCGGGACTTTGATTTTTTGGAAAAGGAACCCTTTGAAACAGAATACGGCGTGACCGGCATGGTGCGGGAACGCCAGGCGGCGTACCGTCCCACCTATGATAAATTGAACCTGACCGGCACTGTGCTGTGCATTCTGTCCGCTATTCCGCTGTTTGTGGCCATGATGGTGAACAGCGGAATCGTGATGAATGCGGCGGTTTGTGTTCTGCTGGTGTTGGTTGCCTGCGGCGTTTTTGCCTTTGTGCTGGGCGGGACCTATTATGGCGCAACGGAAAAGCTGCTGGAAGAAGGAGACTACACCCGCCACAGCAAAGCCACCCGTGAGCTGCGTACCGCCATCAGCGTGGTGTACTGGCTGGTGGTCACGGCGGCATTCCTGCTGTACACCTTTGGCCCCAAGGGCAACGGCCAGCCCCAATACAGCTGGTTCATCTGGGCCATCGGCGGCATTCTGTATGCGGCCCTGGTGCTGGTGGTGAAAATGGCGCTGAGAAAGCAAAATAATAAATAATAATGAATAAAGAATAATGTTGGTGGACCGCCGTGCGGTGGCACGGCTCAAAAAATAGGGCGCTACTTTCCTACAGCAAATTGCCAATGAAGGAAAGTAACGCCTTATTTTAATGTGCGCGCATGGCGCGCACACCGCCATTATTCTTTATTATTTATTCTGATGCTGCGCATCAGCCCTGCATCTGCACAATATCCCGGATCGCCTTTCCCGTCGGGGTGCCGGCAAGGCCGCCGATGCCGGTTTCACGCAGGTCATTGCTCATGGCAGCGCCAACTTCGGCCATCGCGTCGATCACCTCGTCCGCGGGGATATGCCCTACCACGCCGGCCAGCGCCATGTCCGCGCAGGAGACTGCGTTCATGGCCCCGATCACATTGCGCTTGATGCAGGGAATTTCCACCAGCCCGGCCACGGGGTCACACACAAGGCCCTCCAGGTTGGTCAGCGCCATGGCAAAGGCTTCGGCGCATTGTTCGGCGGTGCCGCCACGCAGCTCCACCAGGGCGGCGGCTGCCATGGCGCTGGCAGCGCCGACCTCGGCCTGGCAGCCGCCCTCGGCGCCGGCCAGCGTGGCGCGCGCGGCCACAACCTGCCCAAACCCGGCGGAGACATACAGCGCGCGGCAGATGGCTTCCTCGTTATAGTTGCCGCTGCGCCACAAGGGCAGCAGCACCGCGGGCAGAACGCCGCAGCTGCCCGCCGTGGGCGCGGCGACAATTCGTTTCATGCAGGCGTTGCATTCGGCGGTTTTCAGGGCTTCGGCCATCACCTGGGCCAGATAGCCGCCGGTCAACAGCTGGCCGCGGGCTTCGGCTTCGGCCACTTTGGCAGCATCGCCGCCCGCAAAGCCGCTGGCGGAACGATCCGCGCCACAGTAGTTATCGCTGGTTTGCACCATCACCTGCCACAGGTGGTGCATTTCGGCCAGGGACTGGGGGCGGGTCAGCCCGCTTTCCAGCAGGTCGCTCTGCAAAATAACGTCCCACAGGGGCTGGTTGTTCTGGCGACTGACGTTCAGCATTGCTTTAACGGAAGAATATGCCATAATCACGCGCCCTCCCTTGTTTCGGTCTGCTGCGCAAGGTTCAGACCGGTCACTTTCACAATGCCCTGCATGCCGCGCAGTTCGGCAATTAAGGTGTCCGGCAGGGGCTGGTCACATTCCAGCACCATTACGGCATAGCCCCCGGCGGTGGAACGGTACAGCTGCATGGTGGCAATGTTGATGCCCCGCTGCGCCAATGCGGTGGTCACTTCGGCCACATGGCCGGGGGTATCCTGATTGTGAACGATCAGGGTGTTGTGGTCGCCGCCAAAGTTGGTGGTAATGCCGTCGATCTGGCAGATGTTGATGCGCCCGCCGCCGATGGAAGCACCCATTACTTCCAGCTTGCGGCCGCTCACCCCTTCCAGCCGCAGCAGGGCGGTGTTGGGGTGGGCACCGCGCAGCACCACGGTGCCGATGGTATAATCCAGCCCGGCCTGCTGCGCCAGGGAAAAGCTGTCCGGGATGCGTTCATCGTCTGGCAGCATGCCCAGCAGCCCGGCCACCAGCGCACGGTCGGTACCGTGGCCGCGGCCTGTGGCGGCAAAGCTGCCATGCAGCAGGATCTCGGCGGTTTTTGGGGTTTCGCCCAACAGGTTGCGCGCTGTAAGCCCAATGCGCACCGCGCCAGCCGTGTGGCTGCTGGAAGGGCCTGTCATCACGGGGCCCAGCACATCAAATAAGCGCATGACGTTATCCCTCCTAGAGTGTACCTGAAAAGTCGAAAATCTGGCCTATTTCTTTGCTTTCAGATACACCTTATAAAAACCGGGCTGCGCGCCGCGGTTTTGGCCTGATAGTTAAAAAGGCGCGGCCAAAAAACAGGTCGCGCCTCATTGCAAAAACAGTATAGCATATCGCGCAGGTGTTTGCAAGTGGGGGACAGCACGGAAGAAATGCCCAAAAACTTTAGAAACTTTTGGGCGGCTTAACAGCAAAGTGGAATTTTCACAATAAAGCGGATACAAAAGCCCAAAGACGGCAGGGTAAAACGATGTTATAATTATAACAAAGGCATGGAACGGGCTGCGTACAGCGCGTGCCCAAGAGCAAACCATGCACAGAAAACGGAGGTAATACCATTATGGCTGACCGCATTGTTTTGAATACGATCTCTTACCATGGCCATGGTGCAATCGAGAACATTGTTCCCGAATTGACCGCCCGCGGCTATAAAAAGGCTTTTGTCTGCTCTGACCCCGACCTGATCAAGTTCGGCGTTACCGGCAAGATCACTGCCCTGCTGGATGCAGCCAGCTTCCCCTATGCTGTTTACAGCGAAATCAAGCCCAACCCCACCATCCAGAACGTGCAGGACGGCGTTGCTGCTTTCAAGGCAGCTGAGGCGGACTGCATCGTGACCATCGGCGGCGGATCCTCCATGGATACTGCAAAGGCTATCGGCATCATCATCAACAACCCCGAATTTGCGGATGTCCGCAGCCTGGAAGGCGTTGCCCCCACCAAAAAGCACGCTGTGTTTACCATTGCCGTACCCACCACCGCCGGTACCGCTGCCGAAGTTACCATCAATTATGTCATCACCGATGTAGAGAAGAAGCGCAAGTTCGTCTGCGTGGATACCAACGATATTCCTGAAATCGCTGTGGTTGACCCCGATATGATGTCCAGCATGCCCAAGGGTCTGACCGCCGCCACTGGTATGGACGCACTGACCCATGCCATTGAAGGCTACATCACCAAGGGCCATTGCACCATCTCTGATATGTTCCACCTGGAAGCCATCAAGCTGATCTCCGAGAACCTGCGCGGCGCTGTGCAGAACACCCCGGAAGGGCGCGAAGGCATGGCTCTGGGTCAGTACATTGCCGGCATGGGTTTCTCCAATGTTGGCCTGGGCATTGTCCACAGCATGGCACACGGTTTGTCTGCTCTGTACGACACCCCGCATGGCGTTGCCTGCGCCATCATCCTGCCCACCGGCCTGGAATACAACAAGAGTGTTGCAGGCGAGCGTTACCGCGCAGTCGGCAAGGCTATGGGCGTGACCGGCATTGACGAGATGAATGATGCCGAAGCCGCTGATGCAACCATCGCAGCCGTCAAGCAGCTGAGCGCCGATGTTGGCATCCCCGCAAACCTGCATGGCATCCTGAAGGAAGAGGACATCCAGTTCCTGGCAGAGTCCGCTTTTGCCGATGCCTGCTGCCCCGGCAACCCGCGTGATACCAGCGTTGAGGAGATCAAGGAACTGTACAAGGGCCTGCTGTGATCTTTCGATGAACTGAATCTATAATTACCGCCCCGCATGCTGTCCACTGCTGCATGCGGGGCGGTTTTTCGTGGCAGAAATATTGAGGGATGCTGCGATTTTAATGTTTCATTGACGAAAACAGCGTGACATGCTATAGTATAACTAACCAAACAAGAACCATGCAGCGGTCAAACAACAAATGAAAGGCAGGGAAGATCGTGAGCCAATTTTGGAACCAGCTGAAAGACCGGGTGCAGGCAAGGGGAGCGCAGGCCAGCAGCACCATTGGCATTATTGGCGGAGCAGATGGCCCAACGGCGGTATTTGTCAGCACGAAGCCCGACAGCTGGCTGGGCACCCTGCTGGGGCTTCTGCCGTGGGGGACGGGAATAATTTCCGCAGGCCTGCTGCTGGGCTGGTGCCATAAGGATAAAAAGCGCCTGCTGCTGCCGATGATCCTTTCTACCGTTGGCTGCGCCGTTGGGGCGGAGCAGGCTGCTGTTCAAGCAGCGGCAGTGTGGCAGGCGGCCAGGCATATGCCGGAGATCCCCATGCCCGGTGCCATGCTGCGCACAGCGGCAGCCAACGCGTTCAGCACCGGGCTGTGGTTCAGCGCGGCCACGCTGGTATGGTCTCTGGCGGTGCTGTTCCGCCGCCGCGCATCCTGAACTGCATCCTTGTGCCGCACCGTATAATAAAAGCCGGAGTATACCCGCAAAACGCTTGTGGAAACACGCCGGCTATTTTTTGAAAAAAGCGTTAGTTACAACTAACATATGTAACGGCTTTAACGGGGCTGCTCATCCCCTTTGCGTTTGTAGAAATAGACGATATTTTCGACGTTTCAGATACACCCTAGATAGGGGGATTATTGAGGTAAATGTTGGGGTAGAGGTGCGTTTAGATAAACCAAAAACCCGCATATCTTACGCAGATACGCGGGTTTTTGTTGGCGGAGTAAGAGAGATTTGAACTGCATTTTTGTTGCAAATCTAATGTAATCAAGTACAATCTTTTACAAATAAATTTCGGTACGCCGCTTCTTATTTGCAATTTGGTGTAATTGGAAAAAATGGAGCTTTATTTTGTTGTGGGTAAAGTTGTGGGTAAATTAGAAGTCCCATAAATGGGGAAAGCGCCCCGCTAAGGGCGCTCTGCCTGTTATGGGTTCTTCCCGCCGGGGGTGTTGGCGCACGGGGTCAATCTTTCGGGGGCGTATCGGGTGATGATTTCCCGCGCACCTGCCACAAACTCGGCCATTTGCTCAGGGGAAAAGGTCAGCAATATGGACACCAGTTTTTCAATGTTTTCTGATGCTTCAGCCGTCATTGCAAACATCCCCCATTCTTTGCCGCTTGGCGAAAATATCCTCTTTGCAAAGTCCGAATTTCGCAAGACTTGCTTCAAGTTCGCTTTCGCTCATGCCGTCATCAAGTAACCAGTTGTAGGCATGGCGCATAAAGCGGATTAGGTCTTTGTGTCCCATGTTAGCTAAGTCACGTTCTCGCTGTTCGTAGTCTTTCATTTCATCACCTCATAAGCCCGTATAGCCAGATAGCACAGCCGTGTTTGTTATGCCTTGCGCTGCTGCCGGGCGTTTTCTATGTATGCCCGTAATTCGGTTTCGGTGTGGTCTTGCTTGAAGTAACCGCTTTTCACGGCTTCGATAAAAATTTCGGTGTCGATAACATCGATCTGCATCATCAAATCAATGGCCTGCTGTACCTTTTTCTGATGTTCAGTCATATAAACCACCCTTTTCATTAAGTCCATATTTGGCGCGGATTCCCACAAGGTTGCTTTCGCTAGTACCGAGTTCGACTAATCGGCGGTAAGCGTGTTTCGTAAGCTCGTTTAATTCCTCTTTGGTCATCTGATCGATGGCACGTTCTATCATTTCGGCGGTAGCTTCATCCATTTTCAATACCTCGCAAGCCCGTCAAGCCGTTAGCGCAGCTGTGTTTATTCGTTTGTTATGCTTCAATCGGCTGCACTTGGCTTGCGCCGAAAAAACTTGCCGTGTACCTCGCGCCATCGCCGTGACTTGCCCAGATTAGGACGGCGCGGAAAAGCGCCTTGTTGCCGTGAACCACTTCAAAGCCCGCCGCTTTCCAGTCAGCCCACGTTTTGCAATCCTCTGCAATCCCGGCGGCTGCTTTGGCTGCTGCAATCGCTGCCGCGTTCTGTGGACGGGCTTTGGCGCTCTGCCAAGCTCTGTGCAGGGCTTCGGCGAATACTATCCCGCCTTTGCGGAAAATCGCCCATGCACGGCTCATAATGGCGGATAGATCATACTTCATAGCTTGCTCCTTTACTTTGTGGGGCAAACCGTGCTATAATAGGCTTGCCCTATTTGTGGGGTTGCGTCTCGCGGTGCTTTGGTCGGCCTTTGCGGGACGCTTTCTTTTTTGTCTTGGGGCTTCGGGTGCGCGGGGGCTCGGTGCTGTCTGCACGCTCTGTGGCGGTTCTTGCAATCCTGTCCGCGTCTTGTCTGGTATTTCTGGTGGGCTTTCGCTTGACGACTACCTTGACCTTTTCCCTTTCGACATCTTTATTATATACCATTGCGCAAGTACATTCAATATGCAAATTGCACAAAGATATACACTTGCATAAGTACAAATTGTACACTTGCGCAAGTACAGATTGCGTGCTATAATATGTAAGAGGAGGTGTAACCATTGGGAACAGCAAGAACAAAGGCGAATAACAAATGGAATGCTAAAGCCTATGACCGTGTAAACCTCGTGTTGAAAAAAGATACCAGCCCGACAAAGGATGAAGTTCAAGCCGCTGCCGATGCGGAGGGAGTTAGCCTGAATGCGTATATTGTGGCGGCAATTAGCCAACAGTTAAACAAAGAGAAACCGTGAAGGGGGCGCTATTATGAGCGAGAGAGAGCAGGCAAAGCAGATTATTGATACCTTGCCGGATTACAAGATGCAGGCTATTTTGATGTTCCTGCGCGGCGTAGAGTTTGACGATGAACTAGAAGATGATCGTTTCTGTGAGGAATTGGCAGAAAAGTACGAGAACGACCCGGACAAGGGGCAGTTCATCACGGAAGATGAGCTTTGCAAAGAACTGGGGATTGCATTATGAAATATACAATCCTGTATGATAAGGCTGCTGTAAAGTTCATCAAAAAACAATCGCCAGCACAGCAGCGGCGCATCCTGGAAGCCGTTCATGCTTTACCCGATGAGGGAGACAGGAAGCAGCTAAAAGGCCACAGGGGGCTTTATAGGCTGCGCGTAGGTGACTACCGCATTATCTACAGTGTCGACAACGGTAAGCTAATTGTGCGGGTCGTAGATGCCGGGAATCGCGGGCAGATTTACAACAGGTATTGATAGTTCAAACCACGAATAAGATAATACGTTATGAGTAATATTGCCTTTACTGCGCTGATAAAAAGCAAAGGTTACAATCAAAAGCGCCTTGCAGAAGAAACCGGCATTCCGCCCGGCGTCCTGTCTCTCCGCATCAACGGCGTGAACGATTGGCGCTGGCCGGAGGTTTCGCTCATCTGCGCTGCGCTGGGCATCACCTACGATGAGTTTGCCACTTACTTTCCCACTTCCAGCACTATAAAGAAAAGTTCTAAGCCAAAAGAACCCACAAAAAGAGAGCTTGCTGTAGATGCTATAAAGGCATTTCTTGAATATTTAGAGCAAGAAGTATAGCCAGACAAAAACGCCCCCTGCGGTTACAATCCGCCGGGGGTGATGGCAAAGAATAAGACAATGCGCTGTAAAGCCCCTGCAAGGTTCAGTAACGTGTTCTGCGTTCCAGATGGCAAAAACTATATTAAACAGACCTGAAACACCAAAACAGGCGTATTTCTCGTGCTGTGGCGTTGTGATGCTCAAAGTATGCAAAAGCCCCCGGCGGTTCGTCCCGCCGGGGGTAAATTAGTTTAATGACACGATACTCGCACGTCAAAAATTTTCAATGACGTTCGCGGAAAGTTCTTCCCATTTTTCGCCCATTTCGACAATGACGGCGGGGGAATCATTGCAACCCTCGTAACGCTGCCCGCTGCACCGATTGGCGACATGTGAAATATCATCCCACAAACGCATGATTGCGCTGTTTCCGTCCTTACAGTCGGAGTACACCTGATTCAGCGCAGCGCGTTCTTTCGGTTCTGCGCTCTCTGCGGCGGCGTGTGCGCGGGCTGCAACCAACTTTAACATAGTTGAATTGCCGTCGTACTTTTCGGCAAACGCTGCATAGTCTGCCGCCGTCATCGTGCCGCTGTCCAGCAGATAAACCGCGTTTGTGTCCAGCGCCGCCGGGTCTGTAATGCAATCGGCTGCAATAGCTTTTTCAAGTTCTGCCCGCAGCTCTGCCCGCTTGCTGTTAAAAACAGACCACACATTCTTACGCACTTCTTCAAAGAGCTCTTTCTTTTCCACACGCTCTACTTCGGTTTCAGCCTTTCGCAGCGCATACGAATAATTGGTATCATCGGGGGCGCGGCGCTGTGCATCTTTGGCGGCGCGTTCTGCCTGTGCGTATTGGGAATACGCTTTCGCATATGCGTCGCGGGAGGTCTTAAACGCCGCGTCAAGGTCTTTTGCAAAACGGTTGTACTTGCTCATTTCTTTTTACTCGCTTTCTTAAATTCGGGGTACATCGTCAATAATTACAACGTCATATCGTTTGTTTAGTTCATCCATCGTTACAATTTCGCCTTTTTGTTCGCCAGTTTTCAGCAGGTAGCCGCCGGGCACTGGTTCAACGATTGCAACGGGGTCTTGCGTTGTCAGGGAATCTTCAAGCGCTTTCAATCTGGCTGTGAAGTCACGTTTCATTTTCTGCTCCTTTCTTCCAGCGCCCGCAAGCGCTGTTCAAAGTCGTTGGCCTCTACAAGCCGCAAACCATATTCCAGCACAGCGCGGGCCGCCGCAATATGCTGCTGCGGCTGCTGCTGGTCATCGTCTATAATGCCGCGCAGGCGGTCAATGGCGGGCGGCATAGCCGCTTTTGCATTGTCTGTGGCCGTTTCCAGCATTTCAGCGCAGCGCCGCTCGTACTCTGCCATAAAGGCGGGGTCTTGCCTGTAGCGGCGGATCGTGCTCTCATCCAGCCCTGCAGCGCGGGCAGCTGCTTTTACTGTAGGGCACGTTAGCAGCGCTGCTAGGGCCTTTTGCTGTCTCTGTGTAATCTGTCACACCCCCTCTCTTAAATGTTCATTTTTGAGCGTTTTTTCACGCTTTGCGGCAATTTTATTCAGTTCTATCGTTTCCAGCCGTTCAGTGACACGCTCCTGCACACTGCTGCCGGTCTCTCGCCATGTCAGGTAGCCAACTCCATGCCAGGCACGGTTTTCAAGTTCCCTGTCATGCCAGCGGCGTAGTTTCGGGTCGCTGCGCAGCTTTCGAAGTGCGCGGGTTTCTATAGTGCGCACCTGCGCCGGGGTTATGCCTATCTTTTCGCCAGTGGCCGCCATCGACAGCCCATCAAAGAACCTGTGCCGCATTACAGCGCTTTCTATGGTGCCGCAACGGTCTAAGGCATCACCCAGCACGGCGCGGGTTTGGGCGCTGGATATGCGCTCCTCTGCCGCTGTAAACGCCTGTTCTGCTGCCGGGTCTGGCTGAACCTCGCCCAGCGTGGGGCCGTCTGCATTTTCGCTGTCGATGGGCAAGTCTAGGCTGAAACAATGGTTTAACGGGTCGGCGCTGGTCGTGTGGCTCTTGCCGTCCTCATCAACAAATTTTCGCCGGTGGCCGTTGGATAAGGCAAGCTGTATCTGCCGCTGCATGGCTTGGGCAAGCCACGTAGAGAACGCGCCAGCCGCCGGGTCGTAGGTCCGGGCGGCGTACTGGACGGCGAAAAAGCCTTCCTGTTCAAAGTCATCTGCCGTCACGCCGTGCTTATCTGCAAGGCTTTTGTGATGGGGATACCATTTCCAGAACATTGAGCGGATAAGTCCCCTGTTTGTCTCCCACAGCTGGCCCAGCGCGTAGCTGTTGCCAGCGGCCGCCAGTGTTGCAAGGGCTGCGTTTGTGGCCTGCTGTTCTGCTGCTGACATTTTATCCTCCATCACTTAATGAACACGCCCGGTGAGGTCTGGATAGCACAACCGTCATTTTAATACCAGCCGTCATATCCGCGCTTGGGCGGGAGTAAAGGTTTCTGTCTTTCGGCTGCAAGCTGCTTTTCTACTTCTTCGTTGACTGGAAGTAACACCGGATTTAGTGGCGCCGTCTTCGTCCATTTCTCGTAGAATCTCTCAAACTCACTACGCTTGTACATGCGCCCCTCATCGCTCATATTGTTAAGTGCAAGCGCTGCATGATAGCTACCAAGCCAATCGCGCGCAACGTCGGGAAGATCTAAAAACATTGCTGGATAGTCCAGTGGCGGCTCGCCACAATAACGAACGCGTGAGATCATCTGCAAAATTTTCTTCCATGCTTCGGCAGCTGGAACCGCATATTCTGCTTGGACGCTTCGCAGCTGGTCGCATAAATCGGCCAACGTCACGGGAAACTTGCAGACGGTAAAAGCCTTGCGCATAGCTTTCTGCCCAGCATAAGCTGGTACGTTAGCAAGTTCTGCTGCCCAGATCGTAATTTGAGTGGCGGCGTTCTCCTCGCTTAACGGCTTGGCACAGTTAGCGTACATTGCCACGTTCCATTTCATCAAAGCTGTAACTTCATCAACGGTCATTTCCCTACCTCCAGAAGTGAAAAATCTCCGGCTTTAAGTCTATCCGCCACACGGCTCAATGTATCAGCCGGTGACTCTTGCGATACGTTCCTTGTCTGTGGGCGGGTATACTGTCCAGCACGGCGCAACCAATTGCGGGCAGCTGCCTGCCAATCCTTCATGCTGGACCTTCCGCCAACCTTCCAACCGTTGGCCGCATAGTAGTCAATAAAGGATTTAGCTTCTGCTGCTGACGAACCTTGTTCGCAAAAATAAGTAATAGCATCATCCTCAGACGGTGGCGTGAAGCGTGGGCGGGGCGGCTTGTCCGCCTTACTCTCGCTCTTTACACTGTCCTTACCTATCCTAGCCTTACCTAACCTATCCTGTGGAACCCGTTGGTATGCGCTTTGGTTTACCGCTGGTATACCAAGTTGCGCTTTTTCCTCTTGAAACTGCGTTGGAGTATAGCGATCTGGACGAATAAGGTTGTTTTTCTTCCAATCAACAATGACCAGTACCCCACTTTCAAAAGGTTTTACAAAACCTTTTGCCGCCAATAAGTTGAGGTCATCGGCACTGCAACCACACATTGCGGTGGTACGTTTTGGAGATGCTACGAAACCGTCATCATCGGCCCGCATACCTAAGTGGAAGTAAAGAGCCTGTGTGCTACTCGGCATATCAAGAAATCTGTCTGTATCGACTACGTCAAGGCTGAACATTCTACGGCGTGCCATTATAGCGTTTCCTCACTTTCAAAATCCAGCTGGCCTAATGGGATGCCCAACTTCCGAGCCACCGGCGCAATCGCAGCGAGACCATTCTTGCAGCGGGCGGCTTGGGTGTGATAGAACGCGGACAATTCCCGTTGTGCAGCCTTCGGGTCATCGCTCGGCAGGAAGTACCCACCATAACCGCCGGGGCTATAGAGGATAATCTCGCCCTGCTCTCGCGCCAGCATGATTAGACGGCGCAGTCCGCGCGGGGTGGTTTCCAACTTGGCGGCCAGTATCTCGGCGCGGATTGCATTCTCACGGCCATGCTTTAAAATTTCGGTAATAGTCATCCTTGTAAAACTCCCTTCGATTTGGTAGAATGGGAGCGGAGAGGGCTTGCCTGCTTTTCTCCACTCTTTGGCCGTCTCGGTGTTCCAGCACCGGGGCGGCTTTTTTCGTTGCGGTCATTTAGCTTTTGCTCCATGTGCTGCCTGTTGTGCTAGCCATGTTTCGAGCGCGTCATAAGGAACAACTTTGCGACGCGGGCTGATTTGAACCGACGGGAAATCATCCCGGTTCATTAATTCGTAAGCGCTGGGTCTGCAAATTCCAAGAACCTCAGCCAGTTCATGTGTGGTGAGAACAAGTTTTTGCGACATGCATGACACTCCATTCCAATAAAATGTTGACTTTTTTGTTCCAATGCTGTATCATTGGAACAAATTTAGTATAACATAATTTTGCCAGACATCAATAGTTTTTGTTCCATAAATGAGGAATTGGAACAAAATAATAACACAGGGAGAATTTTCTAATGAACAGTAACAAAATGACCATCGGTGAGCGCATAAAGCTAAAACGTGAAGCACTAGGATTGACACAGCGGGAACTGTCAGAAAAGCTATATGTAAAGCGTGAGACTGTAAATCAGTGGGAAAGCGGCACAAGGCAAATAAAAGGAGATGACGTCGCTCGGCTTGCCGACGCGCTTGAAACCACTTGTGACTACATCCTGCGTGGGGTCGAAGCAGAACAACTCCATTTTTTTAAAGATTTAGGTCTAACAGGAAACGCTGTAAAAAAGCTAAAGAAAATGGCTCCTCAGGTCGGTGGCAATGATGTATTAAACAGCATGATTGGAAATGATATGTTTTCGCTTCTCGTTGGTCGCTGGGGTGACTATTGCACAGTTGCGCAAGGCCTCAATCAAGCGAAAATCGAACTTATAAAAGCGCTAACGGATGCCGGTGTCAAACTTACCTCAAAAGAATTAAGCGATGATGATTGTACCATTATTGCATATAGTCAACTTAAAGAGCCATCATCGAAAGTGTGCTACGAGTTCGCGAAACTATTTATGCAACAGCAGAATAAGAAAGAGTATTTCAAGTTTAAGCTACAACAAGGTATAAACGCAATGACTGAAAATTACGATATATCCTTACGCGATAGTAGGAGATGAAAATTAAATGCCGAACAACAAAACAACCCGCGCCGCCAGCGGAAGAGGCTCCATCCGGCAGCGCCCAGACGGACGATGGGAAGCAAGGCTGACATTGGGGTATGATGAAGGCACAGGCAAGCGCAAAACCCTAAGTATCTACGGTGCAACGCAAAAAGAAGTGAAAAAGAAGATGACGGAGAAGCTGCGCCAGCTGGATACGAATACCTATATAGCCGATGACAAACGGACGCTTGCGCAGTATCTCGATACATGGTTTGCTGAATTTATTGTTCCAACGCAAAAGCCGTATACTATCACGACTTATCGAGGCGTCATCAAGAACCACCTGAAGCCTAATTTGGGTGCGGTGCGGCTGTGTGACCTTACGACAGAGCAGGTGCAAAAGATGGTTCGCAAGTTGGTCAATGCGGGGAAAGCTCCAAAGACCATCAAGAATGTTCTGACGGTGTTAAACAGCGCCCTTGAACAGGCCGTCAAAGCGCAGACTATCCAGCGCAACCCCGCCAAATTTGCAAAAATCCCGGCGGTGCGGGTTAAGGATATACACCCCCTCTCCCCTGCTGAAATTGTTGCGTTTGTGGATGCGGCGCAGGATTCACCGTACTATGCACCGCTGATGTGCTGCTTGTTTCTAGGGCTGCGCGAAGGTGAGGCGTTGGGCCTTGCATGGGAACATGTAGATTTTGAGAATTGCAAGGTGCATATCTGCCAACAGCTGCAAAAAGATAAAGCGAAGGGCGGGCAGTTCTACATCCAAGAGGGAACAAAGAACGGCCAGAGCCGCATTCTGGATGTACCTGACTTTTTGTTGGAAATTCTGCAAGAGGAAAAACAGCGCCAGTTGCGGGCGCGCCTAGCCGCCGGGCCAGCGTGGCAAAATGTGTGGGGGCTGTGCTTTACTGATGCGCTAGGCCGGTGTATCAACCCGCATACCTTGTGGGCAAACTTCAAGCGCATTGCAGCAAGTATCGGGCTACCGGATGCCCGCGTGCATGATCTACGGCATACCAACGCAACGCTTGCGTTGGTGAACGGTGATGACCTGAAAACAGTACAAGCAAATCTGGGCCACGCAACAGCGGCCTTTACCCTGCAGAGGTATGTACACGCAAGTGAAGCAATGAAGCGGGCCAGCGCGAACAGGATGCAGCAGTTCTTTGATGACAATGTAAAAAAGGCATAAAAATACCCCCGGCAAGCGTGAGCCTGTCGGGGGTAATATCATGCCACAAAAACGGTTTCTAATTCTGTTGTGGGTAAAATGGTGGGTAAAAGAGCATTTTTATAAACCAAAAACCCGCATATCTTACGCAGATACGCGGGTTTTTGTTGGCGGAGTAAGAGAGATTTGAACTCTCGCGGCCCTTTCGGACCCTACGCCCTTAGCAGGGGCGCCTCTTCGACCTCTTGAGTATTACTCCACAAGTCAAAGTGATAAACTATTCACTTTTTCACACAAAATGGCGGAGAGGATGGGATTCGAACCCATGGTCCGCTCGCGCGAATCGCTGGTTTTCAAGACCAGTTCCTTAAACCACTCGGACACCTCTCCACAGTGGCCACCACCAAGGTGCGATAGTTATATTACCATAAGCCCTGCAGAATGTCAAGCATGAAAATGAAAAAACAGCAAAAGAAATTGAAAAAATTAAAAAGAAAAAGAGAAAATACAATAAAATCACGCCAAATCGTCCAACACTTGGCGCGCGGCACGCACGGACGCTGTATCCGTCTGCTGGATATGCCACTCGTCCAAACCGGGCAGCCCCATGGGAACGCCCTCACGGCGGAACACCATCCGGCTTTCCAGTTCCACTTTCCCACTCATGTGGTAAGCCCTTGCGCCCGGCAGGGCAGCCGAAAGCTGCCGGATCACCCCGGCGTTTACCCCGGCACCGATCAGTACTTCCGGACCATTGGTGCGGTCACGCTCTGCCAACAGGCTGCACAGAACGTCAACACCCTGCACACAGCTGGCGGCGGCACCGCTGGTCAGCACGGTATCAATTCCAAGGGCGGCGGCGTCGCGGTAGGTTTGCAATGGGTCGGCAGATACATCAATGGCGCGGTGTAGGGTGAGCCCAGCACTATTGGCGGCCTTTGCCAGCCGTGCGGTTGCGGTGCAATCCAGCGTGCCGTCCGGGTTCAGGCAGCCAATCACAAAACCGTTAGCCCCGGCACTGCGCAGCTCAGTGATCTGCGCGCACATCATCTCAATCTCTTCCGGCATATACAGAAAGTCCCCTGCACGCGGGCGTATCAGGCAGCGCACGGCAACATCGCTTTCGTGTCGGATCTGACGCAGCAGCTCGGTATAAGGGGTCAGCCCACCGGCCAGCAGTGCACTGCACAGTTCCAGACGGTCCGCCCCGCCAGCAATGGCAGCGCGCGCCGATGCAAGGCTATCCACACAAACTTCCAGCAGCATAATGACCCTCCAAAACGATTTTTCTTATTTAATATAAGAGTAACACATTCCGGACGGGGTTACAATGCCTTTGCGCTACCAAAGAGCGCCGACAAAATTTAAGCGGCATGTCCACCGCGCATAACGCGCAGGGGGTGGGTGCTGCTTTGTGGGTGTGGCTGCGGGGCAATGGTTACGCTCCGCTTTTGCGTATTGGTATTGCGCAGGGCAATGCGTACCCCAGCAACTGCGTTAAAGGTGAAGCACAGCACGGCCCCAATGGCGAGGGCTGGCAGCAGGGAAAGCTGACCTTCTGCCACGGCGCAGACGACCATCAGCCCGCCAAAACCGATGGAATACAAAAGGACATTGCAGATAAGCTCGGTAAGTAGATTCATTTTCATAATTATGACCTCCGGGATCGTGCCGCAAATTAAAAAACAGTTGCGAAAAATGCAATAAAAGTACAACGACAAATGCATAAGAACAACTTGAAGTTGTTTTATGAATCTAGAATAGTACAACTAGCGGTTGTTGTCAAGGGGCGCAAAACAACTTTTTCTAGAATATTTTTTCACGGAATCTCTTTACAAATACTACCTTGGGTTGTATAATGAAACCATAAAACTTGGCGAATGCCGCGGCTTGGGCTGGTGCATGGGTGCATCGCTTGACTGCTGCTTTATGTACAGCGCGGCAACCACAGTGAAAGTAGGAAAAACCATGTTTTCAGAACGACTGAGAGAAGCCCGTAAGGCGAAACATTATAGCCAGGCAGAAGTTTCGCGCCTGCTAGGCGTTACCCAACAGGCTGTTGGCAAGTGGGAAACTGGGCGCTCCACCCCGGACCCACAGACGGTTGCCCGGCTGGCAGAAATTTTAGATACTACCGCAGACATGCTGCTTGGTCTGCAAAGCAACGCAGACGCGCACGGCGCCGTTGGGCAGCGTGCGTTCAGCCAGTATACCCAGTGCCCAATTCCTGTTGTGGGGACGGTGCGCGCAGGGTACGATGCCCTTGCTTTTGAGGAAGATTACGGCACAGAATACGCCAGCGTAAAGGACCCGCAGAATTATTTCTATCTTGTGGTTAAGGGCGACAGTATGGAACCGCGCATTTCGGATGGCGATCTGGCCCTTATTCACCGCCAGAATACGCTGGATAACGGTGACCTTGGCGTTATGGTGTATGGTGATGGCAACGGTACCCTGAAAAAATACATCCAGCGCGGCAACGCTGTTGTGCTACATCCTTTCAACCCGGATTATGAGGATTTGATCATCCGCGGGGAAGAATTGGACCATTTGTACATTGCCGGTAAGGTTGTGGAGACCAAAGCCAAGTGGTAAAAAACCGCAGCGCGTTCCCGCGGTAATGCGGATGAGGCCAGCAGATAACTGAATAAAATTTTTCCTACACGCCGTCTGCAAAACAATGCTTATGCGGCGGCGTGTATTTCTTATACCATTTTTTAGGGCACGTTATAAAACCGTGCTGGCTAGTAAGAGGAGAACGGACCATGCAGCTGGAAGATAAACTTGCGATTTTGGCGGATAGCGCCAAGTATGATGTGGCATGTACTTCCAGCGGTGTGGACCGCGCCGGGGTACACGGCAAGCTGGGGTGCAGCGTGGCGGCGGGCATCTGCCACAGCTTTACGCCGGATGGGCGGTGTATTTCGCTGCTGAAAGTGCTGTATTCCAACGCCTGCTGTTATGATTGCGGTTATTGTGTCAACCGCCGCTCCAACGATGTACCCCGTGCGACCTTTACCCCGCGGGAGCTTGCAGAACTGACAATCGGCTTTTATAAGCGTAATTACATTGAAGGGCTTTTCCTTTCCAGTGCGGTCATCGGTACGCCGGATTATACGATGGAACGCATGATCGAGGCGCTGCGCATTCTGCGGCAAGAATATCATTTCAACGGCTATATCCACGCCAAAACCATCCCCGGCGCGGACGCGGAATTGGTGCGGCGTATCGGTCTTTTGGCGGACCGGCTTTCGGTCAATATTGAACTGCCCAGCGAAGCCAGCCTTTCCTTGCTGGCTCCCGATAAAAAGAAGCAGGCGATTTTGAAGCCGATGGGCCAGATCGCTGTACAGAGTGCGCAGAGCAAAAAGGAGCTGGTGCTGTACCGCCACGCCCCGGCGTTTGCACCGGCAGGGCAGAGCACCCAGATGATTATTGGAGCGACGCCGGAAAGCGACCGCCACATTATGGGATTGGCGGAATCTTTATATAAAAAATACTCGCTCAAGCGCGTGTTCTTTTCGGCGTATCTTCCGGTTAACAGTGATTCCCGCCTGCCTGCGCTGAATGTACGCCCGCCGCTTTTGCGGGAACACCGGCTGTACCAGGCGGACTGGCTTTTGCGGTACTATGATTTTTCGGCTTGGGAACTGCTGACAGAGGAAGAGCCGAACTTTGACCCTTATCTGGACCCCAAATGTACCTGGGCAGTGCGCCACCCGGAATTTTTCCCCGTGGAGATCAACACTGCGCCCAAGGCGGCCCTGCTGCGTATTCCGGGTATCGGGCCCAAAAGTGCATTGCGGATTTTGTCCGCCCGCCGCCAGCAGCACCTTGGAATGGCGGAACTCAAGCGGATGGGGGTTGTGCTGAAACGTGCCCAGTACTTTATTACCTGCAACGGCCGCGCCGCAGCCCACGGAACCCGGCAGGAAATCGCCGCGGCGCTGCTGGACCCCAAGGCATTTGCCGTGGGTACGCAGCAGCTTTCGCTGGATGACTTTACCCCGAAGGTTCTGCCGGATGCAGCGCCCGCTGTGCAGAAACTGGCCGCGGCGGGGATGCCCGCCCGCCAGGCAGCCTATGAGGTAAAACAGGAGGCTTTGCAATGTCTTACCCGGCGCATGTGACCGACACGGTGTACCGCTATGATGGAACCTTCCAGGGCTTTTTGTGCTGCATTTTTGAAAGCTATTCCCGCAAAGAGATCCCTGCCGCCGTCTGCGCACCTGACCGCGGGCAGATCAGCTTTTATGATTCGTGCGAGATCGTAACAGACCCTGCCCGCGCCCAGCGCGTTGCAAGAGGATTGGAGCGGCTCGGACCGACGGTAAAGGAACGCATAACAACAGGATTTTTATCGGATGACCCGGAACATGAACTGATCCTGCTGCGCTTTGCGCGTATCTGCTTTGAAAAAGGCCCCGCTGCCGCGCGTGCAACAGGGGACCCAGATATCTGTGCGGCGTTTGACCTAGAACGGGCGGTCAATAATGAAGCCTGCAAGTATATTGAGTTCATCCGCTTTGAACAGCGTGATATGATGCTTGGCACGGTGATCCACCCCAAAAACAGGATTCTGCCGCTGCTGCGCGGGCACTTTTGCAGTCGGTTGCCGGATGAAGACTTTATGATTTTTGATGCGACCCACGGCATCGCCATGCTGCGCAGGGACCGCAAAGTGCAGTATATGGTCATGGAGCATTATGATAAAAACACCGGGCAGGAGGAACTGGACTGGCAAAAGCTGTGGAAACGCTTTTTTGATGCCGTTACCATTGAACAGCGCCGCAATGAACGTTGCCAGATGACCCACGCTCCCAAGCGCTATTGGAAAGATATGTGCGAAATGGCGCTGCTGGGCCGGGGAACCGCTGGTAAGGCGGAGCAAAATGCGGAAGCAGCCCGATAAAAACAGCAGCTTTACCCCCTGTGCAGACATAAAAATTTGTGGTATACTAATACTTATATATTATTTGTATGCGTGTGTAAGATCACGGGCCGGAAGCAGGCAGGAAATTTGCCCTGCGGCAGACGGTAAAACAGAAAAGATAGGGGAGTTTCTGCATGATGGAAGAATTGCTGCATATTCTTGAAAAAAATGCCCGCCTGCCGGTGGAAGATATCGCCGCTATGATGGGCAAAACGCCTGCCCAGGTTGCCACTATGATGGATGAGGCGGTTGCCAAGGGGTATATCCGCGGTTTTGAAGCCATGATCGACTGGGAACAGGCTGGTATCAATGTGGTGGAAGCAGTGATCGAACTGCACGTTTCCCCGCGCAAGAGCCGCGGTTTTGACGAGATTGCATCGGTGATCGCAAGCTTTGACGAGGTGGACAGCGTTCTGCTGATGAGCGGCAGCTATGATCTGCAGGTCATCATCAAGGGCCACAGCTTCCAGGAAATTGCCCTGTTTGTGGCAAAGCGCCTTTCTCCGCTGGACGATGTACTTTCCACGGCAACCAGCTTTGTACTACGCCCGTATAAGCGCGGCGGCAAGCTGTACCTGAACGAAGAAGCCGACGAAAGAGAGTGTACCGTACTGTGATGAATTACGATGAACTGCTTGCGCCGGCTGCGAAATCCATGCGGCCTTCGGGGATTCGCAAGTTTTTTGATTTGGCCGCCGAAATGCCGCACTGCATTAGCCTTGGCGTGGGCGAACCGGATTTCAAGACGCCGTGGACCATCCGGGATGCGGGCATCCGTAGCCTGGAACAAGGCCGTACGCGCTATACCGCCAATGCGGGTATCAAAGAGCTGCGCGCCGAAATTTGCCGCTACTTGGCCCGCCGCATGGAGCTGAACTACCAGCCCAGCGAGGTGCTTGTTACCGTGGGCGGCAGCGAGGCCATTGACCTGACCATCCGTGCACTGGTCAAACCGGGGGATGAAGTCATCATCCCGGAGCCTTGTTTTGTCTGTTATGAACCGATCACTTCGTTGACCGGCGGCGTGCCGGTGCACATTGCCACCAAAGTGGAGGATGATTTCCGCCTGCGGGCGGACCAGCTGCGCGCCGCCATTACGCCGCGTACCAAACTGTTGATCCTGCCGTATCCCAACAACCCCACCGGCGGCGTGATGGATGCGGCAGATCTGGAAGCCATTGCGGAGGTGCTGCGCGGTACCAATATTATGGTGCTTTCGGATGAGATTTATGCGGAGCTGACCTATGGATTGGAACGCCACATCAGCATTGCCACACTGCCGGGCATGAAAGAACGCACCATCGTAGTGAACGGCTTCTCAAAAGCGTATGCCATGACAGGCTGGCGCCTGGGATATGCGGTTGGTCCGGAACCGGTGATCAAGGTGATGACCAAAATTCACCAGAGCTGCATTATGTCGGCCCCCACCACCAGCCAGTATGCAGCTATCGCAGCGCTACATTCCTGCGATGATTCTATTGAGATGATGCGCGATGAATATAACCGCCGCCGCCGCTATGTGGTAAAGGCGCTGAACGATATGGGCCTGACCTGCTTTGAGCCGCGCGGGGCGTTTTATGTATTCCCCTGCATTCGCTGCAGCGGGCTGACCAGCCAGGAATTTTGCGAAATGCTGTTGAAAGAGCAGGAGGTTGCCATTATCCCCGGTGATGCTTTTGGCGCCAGTGGGGAAGGCTATGCGCGCATCAGCTATGCCTACAGCGTGGAACACCTGGAAACTGCCATGCGCCGCATCCGCACTTTCCTGAAAGACCACGGCTGGCTGGCAGAATAAACGGCAAAAACAGGAGCTGAACAGGATATGGTATATCAAAAACAATTGGTCGTGGTGTTGGCGCCTGCCAAGTTGAACCTTTCGCTAGATGTGGCTGGACTGCTGCCAAACGGCTACCATGACCTTGACATGGTTATGCAGACCATTGACCTGTATGAACGCATCACCTTGCGCCGCAGTGCAGACCTGACCCTGCGCCTGCCGGGTAGCTTTGTTCCGCCCAACGATAAAAATACAGCGTACAAAGCGGCTGTGGCGTTTTTCAATTATACCGGGCTGCTGGCCGGGGTGGATATCACAATCCAGAAGCATGTGCCGGTGCGGGCTGGTATGGCGGGCGGCAGTGCGGATGCTGCCGGTGTGCTGGTTGGCCTGAATGAGCTGTATAACGCGCAGCTTTCAATGAGCGAGCTGTGTGCCATCGGTGCGGGCATTGGCGCGGATGTACCCTTTGCCCTGATGGGCGGAACCTGCCGGGTAAAGGGCGTGGGCGATTTGATTAAGCCGCTGCCGCCCTGCCCGGACTGCTGGTTTGTGGTGGTTATGCCCAGCGTTGGCATCTCCACACCGGAGGCGTTCAAGCGCTATGATATCATGGGAAGCCCGGTTCACCCGGACTGTGAGCACCAGGAACAGGCCATCCGCGAAAACGATCTGGCTGCTATGTGCACCGCTGCAGGCAATGCGTTGGAACATTGCAGCGGCGCGGTGGAAACAGCCGCTATCTGTAAGCAGCTGAATGCCCAAGGCGCAGTAACCAGCCTGATGACTGGTTCCGGCGCGGCGGTGTTTGGTGTGTTTGATGATGAGCAAAAGGCGAAACAGGCCCAGCAGGCATTGCAGGCCGGGTATGACCAGGTTTATCTGGCCCGCCCGGTGCGCGGCGGTGCGCGCGTTTTGCCGCTCCCTGCCAAAAAGGACCACACACCCAGGCGGGAAAAATAAGCCTGCTGGTTGCAGGTCTGCAGCATGTGACCTGCCAATAGCTTTTGCGTCTTTGATTTTATGCCTTTTATGGTTTATAAAAACTATAGGCAATACCGCATAATTCTAAGTGCCGATACGGCGAGCGAGGTGCGGCAGCTGCTAAGCCAAAAGCGCAGATAATACTGGATG
>NZ_PSQF01000040.1:0-26402 GCF_003324125.1 Subdoligranulum sp. APC924/74
AAGCCAAAAGCGCAGATAATACTGGATGCTGCAAAGGTGAGCGCCGCCAGTGGCGGAAACAGCGAACCGAAGCAGGGGCAGCGGTCGCAGAGTGCGAGGGGCTTTTGCCCTCGAAGCACGATGCGGGTACCGCAACCCGACATTATCGAGCATTTTGGCAACGCAGATGCCGTGCCGCAGCCGCTGGAGCGGTGCTTGAGCCGCTAGGCGGGAATTGTGCGGTGTTGCCATAAATAAATTTAAAGAAGTCTATGATAAATTAAAGCGATTGGAGAGGCAACCGATCATGAAAAGCAGAAGAAAGCATGGCTTCCAGTTTATGACTATACTATATTTTTTGATAGTATTTTGTATGTGCGTGTCGCGTTTTAACGTGATTATGACAATTATGGGTGGTCAACTAACGCGGGTGGAAGAAATTAATCTACTGCCGTTCCATAGTATTAGAGAAAACTTGAAATATGGTCGCAGCCCTGTTTCATGGGATATGCTTTATAATATGGTAATGTTTGTACCTTTTGGAGTAATTTACTGCTATTATCAAAAGAATTTCCGCGTATATAAAGCAGTTGGAATGTCATGCTTGACAACATTCTTCATAGAAAGCGCGCAGCTCGTTTTAAAAACTGGTGTCGTAGATATAGATGACCTTATTGTAAACACATTGGGAAGTTTGACGGGAATTGTGGTGTATGTTATTCTGCAGCAGATATCCTTCAAAAATCAAAAGTTTGAGATTCACGAATTGATTGATATCAGTGCGACAATGCTTCCACCGATGTTTATTGCCTTCATTGCGGAAATGTTCCTAGGAGATGGTTCGCTAAAATTGCTGCCAGTTCACTGTGTAGTGTTACTGTGCTATGGAATTTTTGTCTATGTATTTTTAATAAGGGATTTTACTCGCAAAGCAAAAGTTTATTATCTGGCATGTTATGTGGGAGCCTTTTATCTGAGTCGTGTGCTACTGTAGAAATAATGGCATAATATAATTTTAACCAAATCACAAAACCGTAAATAGAAAAAATGAACGCCTATAGTGAGAGAATATTCGTATTGTCGTTACTGTCTTGCGTCTTTTCAAGAACATTTTTAAGTGGTGGTACCCGTCATTTTCTTTGTTTTCAGATACACCTTAAATACTTCCGCCTTTATGCCACACCCCCTGCCTAACTTTATGAGGACTCCAAACCCGGTGAAAGTTCTCGACACCAGAAAATTTTCTGAGCAAAATTTCTGGGGACAGGCATCTTGTACTTTGCCGTGCGTTGCGGTATACTTAAGTGTCAGATTCTAATTTTTTGTGCTCTCCCAGACGTTAGCTGGGACAAACTGCACCCGTCAGGAGCAATATCTTGGAAAAACTAACCTATACCCATAACGCGGATGCCGCCGCCGTCATCGCCCAGACTTATGATACCCCGCCCCTTGCCTATGTGCGCAGCTATGGCTGCCAGCAGAACGTGAACGATGGTGAGAAGATACGCGGCGTGCTGATGGACATCGGCTTCGGCGTCTGTGATTCCGTCGAGCAGGCAGACTTGATCCTGTTCAATACCTGCGCTGTGCGCGAACATGCGGAACAGCGCGTGTTCGGCAATGTCGGCGCGCTGAAAAAGCTGAAGGAAAAGAACCCCCGCCTGATCATCGGGGTATGCGGCTGCATGGTGCAGCAAAAGCATATTGTGGATAAGCTGCGCGCCAGCTACCCTTATGTGGATCTGGTGTTCGGCGTGGACGGCATTGACCGCCTGCCCGCCATGCTGGTGGAGCGCCTGCACCGCGGCAAGCGCTACCTGGAAACCCCGGTCGAGCGCAACGCCGTGGTGGAGGAGCTGCCCATCCGGCGTGATTCCGGCTTCCGCGCCTGGCTGCCCATCATGTATGGGTGCGATAATTTCTGCACCTACTGCATTGTGCCCTATGTGCGCGGGCGCGAGCGCAGCCGCACCCCGGCGGATGTTCTGGCAGAGTTTAAAACACTGGTAGAGCAGGGCTATAAAGAAATCACCCTGCTGGGCCAGAACGTAAACAGCTATGGCAAAGGTTTGGAAGAAAAGACGGATTTTGCCGATCTGCTCAACCTGCTGTGCACCGTTCCGGGCGATTACCAGATCCGCTTTATGACCAGCCACCCCAAGGATGCCAGCCGTAAGCTGATCGATACCATTGCCGCGCAGGATCACCTGTGCAAGCATATCCATCTGCCGGTGCAGTCCGGCAGTGACCGTATCCTGAAAGAAATGAACCGCCACTATACGGTTGCCCAGTATATGGACCTGGTCAATTATGCTAAGGAGAAAATCCCCGGTGTAACTTTCTCCAGTGACATCATTGTCGGCTTCCCCGGCGAGACGGAAGAGGATTTCCAGGCAACGCTTGATTTGATCCAGCAGGTCAAATACATGCAGCTGTTTACCTTTATCTATTCCAAGCGCACGGGTACCATCGCTGCCAAGCTGCCGGACCCGGCCACCCATGCCGAAAAGGCAGCCCGCATGGACCGCCTGCTGAAACTGCAGGATTCCATTGCTTTCCCGATGATCGCCGCTATGGCGGGGCAGACCGTGAAAGTGTTGGTGGAGGCTGCTGGCCGCACCCCCGGCACCCTGAACGGGCGGCTGGATAACAACCTGGTCGTCGAGTTCCCCGCCGAGGAAAGCCTGATCGGCCAGTACGCCAATGTGCGCCTGACCGGTTCCCGCGCCGCACTGCTGGTGGGGGAACTGGCAGAATAAAGCCAGTTCCAATAAAATATCGTAGCTAACATTTGCTGAATACAGCGTAATAATAAGGAGTAACCAAAATGGATTGCATTGATCTTTTCAAAAAAGCCGCCGCTGCCATGCAGACTGACCCCCGTTACCTGGAACTGGATGCAGCCCGCCGCGAAAACGATAACGACCAGGAGCTGCAGGGCCTGATCGGCGAGTTCAATCTCAAGCGCCTGGACCTGAACAACGAAAGCGCCAAGCCGGAACCGGATACCGCCCATGTGGCCGAACTGAACCAGCAGGTGAACGACCTGTACACCCAGATCATGTCCAGTGAGGGCATGGTGCGCTACAACACCGCCAAAAAAGAGTGCGAAGCCATGGTCAGCCATATTGATGCCATCATCAACACGGCCATGAACGGCGGCGACCCCATGACCGTTCAGGCCCCCACCGGCGGCTGCACCGGCAGCTGCTCCACCTGTGGCGGCTGCCACTAAGGCAGCACAGCAGCCAATTTGTTCATGAACAGAATCGGGAGTGTGAAGAATGGCAGCAAACATTGTGCCCCAAAAAGTTGAGGATGTTGATACACAGGCGCTTTCACCCATGATGCAGCAATATCTGGAAATCAAACGCCAGCACCCCAACGAGATTCTGTTTTACCGCGTGGGTGACTTTTACGAGATGTTCTTTGACGATGCCCTGACGGCATCGCGGGAGCTGGAACTGACTCTGACCGGCAAAGCCTGCGGCCTGCCGGACCGTGCGCCGATGTGCGGCGTGCCGTTCCATTCGTATGAAATTTACGCCGCCCGCCTGATTGCCAAGGGCTACAAAGTCGCTATCTGTGAACAGATGGAAGACCCGGCGCTGGCCAAAGGGCTGGTCAAGCGGGATATCATCCGCGTAATTACGCCGGGTACTGTGATCGAAAGCAGCATGCTGGCGGACGATAAAAACAACTATATCTGCAGCATTTATACCCGCAAGATGCGCAGCCGCTGGAAAGCCGGCATCTGCTTTGCGGATATTTCCACCGGCGAGGCCTATGCCACCGAGCTGACCGCGGAAAAAATGGGCCCGGCCATCATCACCGAGCTCTGCCGCTATATGCCCAGTGAAATTCTGATCAACCCGGCACTGCTGGACTTAAAAGAAGTAACCAACTATGTCCGCCAGCATACCCATGCGCTGGTGGAACTGCGCGAGGATGCCTGCTACCAGCAGCGGGTGATGGAGGACGCCATGACCGCTCAGTTTGGGGCGGATTGGCGCAATACCTGCGGTTTTGCGCAGGACGGTCTGGTGCCCTATGCCTTTGGGGCACTGCTTGGCTACCTGCATGAGACCCAGAAGCACGGCATCGACCGCATCAAATCAGTGCAGAACTATGCCGATGCCCAGTACATGCGGCTTTCCCCGGTCACACGCGCTAACCTGGAATTGACCGAGACCATGCGCGGCCGCGAAAAGCGCGGTACGCTGCTGTGGGTGTTGGATAAAACCGAAACCTCGATGGGCAAACGCCAGCTGCGCGCCTGGATCGAGCAGCCGCTGGTGGACAGCAGTGTCATCAACCAGCGTCTGGATGCAGTGGAAGCACTGTACAATGCCAACGTGACCCGTGCGGACTTAAAAGAAGCGCTCTCCCATGTATATGACATTGAACGCCTGACCACCCGCATTCTGTATGGCTCCGCCACCCCCAAGGAGGTCAAAGCCCTGGGGGATACCTGTGTTTATCTGCCGCAGGTACGCCAGCTGGCCCGGCAGTGTACCACCCCACTGCTGCAGGAGCTTTCGGGCGCTGTGGACCCGCTGGAAGATTTGCTGAACCTCATCAATCGTGCCCTGGTGGAAGATCCCCCGGCAAACCTTAAGGACGGTGGTGCTATCCGCGCAGGGTTCAACGCCGAAGTGGACGAGCTGCGGGATATCATGCACGGCGGCAAGGGCTTCCTTTCCCAGTTGGAAGCCAAGCTGAAAGAGGAGACCGGTATCCCCAAGCTGAAAATAGGTTTCAATAAAGTGTTCGGCTACTATATTGAGGTCAGCCGCAGCTATGCGGCCAGCGTACCGGATACCTTTATCCGCAAGCAGACCCTGACAACAGGGGAGCGCTACATTACTCCCGAACTGAAAGAACTGGAAAACAAGATCCTTGGCGCAAACGAGCGCCTGTTGGTATTGGAACACCAGCTGTTTGCTGACCTGCTGGAAGCCATCTCCGCCCAGTTGCTGCGCATCCAGCGCACGGCCTTTGCGGTAGCCCAGCTGGATGTTCTGGCTTCCTTTGCGGAAGCGGCGGTGCAGAACAACTATGTAAAGCCCACGGTGGATGACAGCGATGTGCTTTCTATTACCGAGGGCCGCCACCCGGTGATTGAGCAGATGCTGAAAGGCAGTCTGTTTGTGCCAAACGATACAACGCTGGACGAAACCGAAAACCGCATGCTCATCATCACCGGCCCAAACATGGCGGGAAAATCTACCTACATGCGCCAGAATGCGCTGATTGCCCTGATGGCGCAGATCGGCAGCTTTGTTCCGGCATCCAGCTGCCATGTCGGTGTGGTGGATGCTATCTTTACCCGCGTGGGCGCATCGGATGACCTTGCCGCCGGTCAGTCCACCTTTATGGTGGAAATGACCGAAGTGGCCGAAATTTTGCAGCGGGCCACCAAGAGCAGCCTGGTCATTCTGGATGAGATCGGCCGCGGCACATCCACCTTTGACGGCATGAGCATTGCCCGCGCCGTGGTGGAGTATATCTGCGATAACATCGGCTGCAAAACCTTGTTCGCTACCCATTACCATGAGCTGACCAGCATGGACCAGGATGTGGACGGCATTAAAAACTATAACATCGCCGTCAAAAAGCGCGGGGAGGATATCACCTTCCTGCGGCGCATTGTGCAGGGCCCGGCGGATGACAGCTATGGCATTGAAGTCGCCAAACTGGCCGGTCTGCCGGAGGCCGTGATCAAGCGTGCACACGCCGTGCTGCGCCAGCTGGAAGCCACAGCTCCCGGCGCCAACAAGGCCATGCAGCTGGATTTCGAAACAGTGGAAGCCTATAACAACCCCGCCGTTCCCAGCGAGGTTGTGGACAAGCTGAACAGCCTGGATATTGAGACCCTGACCCCCATCGAAGCGCTGAACTTCTTGTATGAACTGAAACAGGCGCTGAAGTAAATACATTGTTCAAACGCTAAGGCAATACCGCATAATTCTAAGTGCCGATACGGCGAGCGAGGTGCGGCAGATGCTAAGCCAAAAGCACAGATAATACTGGATGCTGCAAAGGTGAGCGCCGCCAGTGGCGGAAACAGCGAACCGAAGCAGGGACAGCGGTCGCAGAGTGCGAGGGGCTTTTGCCCCCGAAGCACGATGCGGGTACCGCAACCCGACATTATCGAGCATTTTGGCAACGCAGATGCCGTGCCGCAGCCGCCGGAGCGGTGCTTGAGCCGTTAGGCGGGAATTGTGCGGTATTGCCCTAAACTTTAAGCAGAAAAACACCCCCTGACCTAGAAAGAGGTACCCCATGGCAGAAATTCGCGTACTGGATAAGCATACCGCTGAACTGATCGCCGCAGGCGAGGTGGTGGAGCGGCCTGCTTCGGTTGCAAAGGAACTGCTGGAAAACGCCATCGACGCCGGTGCAACGCAGATCACGCTCTCCATCGTGCGCGGCGGCATTCAACAGCTGCAAATTGCGGATAACGGCAGCGGCATTGAGGCAGAGTATATCGATAAAGCCTTTGTGCGCCACGCAACCAGCAAAATTGCCAGTGCCGAGGATCTGGGCCACATCCACACCCTTGGCTTCCGCGGCGAAGCGCTTGCTTCCATCGCCAGCGTGGCCAGGGTAGAGGTGCTGACCCGCACCGAAGCGGACGAATACGCCTGCTGCTATCGCATTGAGGGCGGCGAGCCCCAGGGCATGGAGCCCGGCGCCCGCCCGCGCGGCACCACCGTAACGGTGAACGATCTGTTCTATAATACGCCCGCCCGCATGAAGTTCCTGAAAAAGGACGTCAGTGAGGGAACTTTTGTGGCGGATATCGTTCTGCATGAAGCGTTGTCCCACCCGGAAATTGCATTCCGTTTTCTGCGGGACGGCAAGCAGCAGTTCATGACCCCCGGTGACGGCCAGCTGCGCAGCGCTGCCTATGCGGTGCTGGGGCGGGAGTTTGCCCGCGACCTGCTGCCGCTGGATGGCGATGGCGGCGTTTATAAAGTGACCGGCCTTGTCACCCCGCCGCGCGCCTGCCGGGCGTCTCGCAGTGCGCAGCATTTTTACGTCAATGGCCGCTATGTCAAAAACCGCACCATGATGGCTGCGCTGGAAAACGCTTACAAGGGTACCCTGATGCAGGGCAAATACCCCGGCGCCATCCTGCGCGTTGATATGCCGGCGGACCTGGTGGACGTCAACGTACACCCCGCCAAAACCGAGATCCGGTTTGCGCGGGAAAGCGATGTGTTCGATGCGGTCTACCGCACGGTGCGCGCGGCCTTGGCTGCCCCCGGCAGCGGAGAGTGCCGCTTTGATTTGGGCCATGTGGCAAAAGAAAATCCCCAGCCCGCCCCGCAGCAGACAACGCTGCCCGGCAGTGCTCCGGCACAGTCCAACCCCCAGCGGCCTGCGGTTGCACCGGCCCAGCCGCCTCAGCCGCAAAAGCATTTCAACACCCTTTCCGCGGCAGAGTACCGCGCATTGAATAAGCTCACGGCCCCGGTGCCTGCCCGCACGCTGCCCGGTACCAGCGGAGTGATGGAGCTGAACTCGGTGCGGGCACCATTTAATGCACCCAGCACCCCGCAGTTTGCCGCCCCCGCGCCGCACACGGCACAGGAGGACCTGCTGGACATTCTGCCCGACCTGCCGGAACAGCAGCCCAAGGCAGAACCCGCTGTAACCACAGCCCTCGCGCAGCAGCCTGCCCCGGCCCAGCTGGAAAATATTGAATCACCGGAACTGCCGGAAGAGGAAAAATCTGCCACCGGCCTGAGCGCACTGCCCATCACTCACAATGCCCCAACTGCCCAGGCGGACATCCCGCCGGAGCAGACGACCTTTGCCCCGGCACCCGCCAGCCTGCCGCTGCGCGTGGTGGGGGAGGTATTCAAAACCTACATCATCACCGAGCGCAACAATGAGCTTTGTCTGATTGATAAGCACGCCGCACATGAGCGCATCCTGTTTGAGCAGCTCGCCAAGGATTACGGCAGCGTGCCGTCTCAGATGCTGCTTGTCCCCGTGCAGGTCAACCTTTCCGCTGAGGAAAAGCAAGCTTTGCTGGCCCACCAGGAACTTTTGCAGAACAGCGGTGTGGAAGTGGATGATTACGGCGGCTTTACCGTTGTGGTACGTGCCGTTCCCGCGGATGTGCCGGTGGACGATGTGGGGGATATGGTGCTGGAACTGGCCAACCATTTGCTGAACGGCGGCCGCGATGCCCTGCGGGAGAAAACCGAGTGGGTACTGCATTCCATTGCCTGCCGCGCCGCCATTAAAGCGGGGGACAGGACCACCACCGATGAAATGCTGGCCTTGGCCCAGAAAATTATGGACGGCAGTGTGCCGCCGTTTTGTCCCCATGGCCGCCCCTGCGTGCTGAAGCTGACCCGGAAGGAGCTGGAAAAACAGTTTGGACGCCTTGTATAATGCCGCCAAGCCCCGCGTGGTTGCCATTGGCGGACCGACGGCAACTGGTAAAACCGCACTCTCGGTCGCCTTGGCCAAACGCTTTGGCGGCGAGATCATCAGTGCGGATTCCATGCAGATCTATCAGGGGCTGGATGTTGGCACTGCCAAAGTGACCCCGGAAGAAATGCAGGGGGTGCCGCACCATCTTGTCGGCTTCCTTGCGCCGGAACAGGCGTTCAGCGTGGCGGATTTTACCACCCTTGCGGGGAAAACCATCACCCAGCTGACGGCACAGGGCAAGCTGCCGCTGGTTGTGGGCGGCACAGGGCTGTACATTACCAGCCTGCTCAACGGCATTGGCTTTACGCCGGAAAAAGTGGATCCCGCCATCCGGCAGGAGCTGCAAGCCCGCCTGCAGGCGGAAGGCTCCCAGGCGCTCTATGTAGAACTTGCCGCGGTGGACCCGGGCTATGCCGCCAAGGTGCATCCCAACAACACCCCTCGGGTCATCCGTGCTTTGGAACTGTACCGTGCCACCGGCCGCAAGATGAGCGCTGAGCGCGAGGCCGCCCGTCCGGCGGAAAAACCTTACCGTTCACTCTGTCTCTGCCTGACCTGCCGCGACCGCACCCTTCTTTACCAGCGGATTGATACCCGCTGTGACCGTATGATGCAAAGCGGCATTCTGGAAGAGGCCAAACTGGTGTATGACCACCGCGATACCTACCGCACCGCGGCGCAGGCCATCGGCTACAAAGAGTTCTTCCCGTATTTTGAGGGAACAGCAGACCTGGAAAGCTGCCTTGCGCACCTCAAGCAGGCTTCGCGCAATTATGCCAAGCGTCAGCTGACTTGGTTCCGCCGCCAGACGGACGCTGTGTGGCTTTACCTGGAAGACGGAAACCTGGAACAGCAGGCGGCAGAACAGACCGAAGCGTTCCTGGCGGAAAACAACGCTTGAAATGCAGTAACAATATCGCTATCTATATATAAAAGATAAAACCAAAGGGGGGATACCCAATGCATGAACAGAATGAAAGCCAGCCCAAAGCATTCATAAAAATTCTTTTTGCCCTGTTTACGGCGCTGCTGGTTGTGGTGCTTGGGTATCTCTGTATCCAGATTTACACGATCTTCCACCGAACTTACAAAACCGAAACCGCCATTGCCTACACCATGTCGGATAACATCACGCTGAAAGGCGTGGCAGTGTTCCAGGCAGTGGATGTGCCTGGCAGCGGCAACCTGGGATATGTGGTGCAGGATGGTGAGCGCGTCAGCGCGGGCACCATTCTGGCGGAACAGTATACGGATGATTCCCAGGGAGCAATGCGGGAACGGCTGGACCGGTTGGATCGTGCGATTTTGCTGCTGACAAAGTCGGAAAATTCCTCCGGCAGCGATCTTTCGGTTCTGACCACCCAGACGCGCACGGCGCTGTATAACCTGCTGGACCAGATCGACACAGCATCTTACGGCGCAATTCAGGATGCTGCGGAAGATTTTTTGCTGGCGCAAAATAAACTGCAGATCAGCACCGGCCAGGCGGCGGGCTTTGGCGAGGTGCTGGCCAGCCTGCAGGCCGAGCGGGACGGCATTGCTGCCCAGCTGAACGGCCTGCAGACGATCGAAGCGGATACCAACGGGTATTTTGTCTCATCCGAAAGCGCCGCCCCGGTGGTGCGGGATCCCACGGAGCTGGATGCCATGAGCCCGGCTGATCTGCAAAAGATGATCAACGCAGGGGAGACTCCGTCCAATGCCGACCTTGCCGGGCATATTGTAACCGGGTTTTCCTGGCGGTTTTATGCCGTGTGTTCGGCAGACCTTGCCGAGCGGTTGAACGGCCTGTCCCGCGTGAGCATCAGCGTTCCGGGCAAACAGGAAGAGCCTTTGGCTGCCACCGTGGTGGATGTGACCACCGACGAAGAAACCGGCCTTGCCAAAGTGGCGCTGGAATGCCGCAGCATCAATGCGCAGGTGCTCTGCCTGAATTATGAGGAAGCCGAAATCAGCCTGCACACCTACCAGGGCATCCGCATTGACCGCAGGGCCCTGCATATCGTGAACGGCCAGCGCGGCGTATATGTCAAATACGGCGATTTGCAGCGCTTCCGCCGCATTACCATTTTATATGAGGACGATACCTACATCCTTGTACCGGAAGGCGGCAAAGTGGGGGAGGATAACGAGCTGCGCCTGTACGATGAGGTGATCGTGGAAGGCAGCAACCTGCAGGACGGCAAGCTGCTGTAAGGACAGAAAACGGGCGTTTTGCCCCACATTCTGTTATATTTGTATTGACAACGAAGCAAAAATGGAAGATAATAAATACTGTATAGTTGTGACAAAAGCCGATCGGGGCTTTTTTTGTGCAATTTATACAACTAAGCAAACGTAAGGAGTAACTGCCATGTCCATGATAGATGGTTTGAGAAACGTCCTCGGAATCAACCAGGATCCCGAAGCAGATTCCTATGTGGATGATAACGAAGAGGATGATATCTTCCCTGGCGGTGGTCAGGGCGGTTCGCCAGCCCCGGAAGAAGCCTACCCCACGCAGGAAACTGCTAAGCAGCACAGCAACAAGGTGGTCAACATCAACGCTACCACCCAGCTGCAGGTTGTACTGGTCAAGCCGGAACGTTTTGACGATGCTGCTGCCATTGCAGACCAGCTGAACGCAAAGCGCACCGTTGTGCTGAACCTTGAATCCACCAACAAAGAAGTCTCCCGCCGTTTGATCGACTTTTTGTCCGGCGTGGCTTACGCCAATAACGGCCAGATCAAGCGTGTAGCAACCAGTACATTCATCATTACCCCGTATAACGTTGATATTATGGGCGACCTGCTGGACGAGCTGGAGAACAATGGCGTCTTCTTCTGATACAAGGACCCGCGGCTTTGTGCCGCCGCAGAACGAGGATGAACGCTTTTTGATGCGCCGGGTGGAAGAACTCTGCCGTACCGCCATGCAGCGTGGCATCCCGCGGGCAACGGGCTTCCTTTCGGATCGCGAACAGGCCCTTGCGCAGGCCGCGCTCAACCGTGAGGGCTGCGATTTTGCCCGCTTTCAGGGCGGCTGGCCGGATGCGGAACGCAAAGTGCTCTGCATTGAACCACCGGATTCCTGGCCGGAAGAGCCAGTTGCGGTGCTGCATTTCACAGCGCCGCAGCAGGGCGGCAGCGCCGTGCCGGGCCACCGTGACTATCTGGGGGCAATCCTGGGTCTTGGCCTGGATCGTGCCTGTTTGGGGGATATCCTGCCGGATCCGGCCGATGCCCGCAGTGTGTATGCCTTTGTGCTGGAAGATAAGGCGGATTTTATTGCTTCCAACCTGACGGAAGCTGGCCGCAGCCCGGTGCATGTCGAGCGCTGCGATGCCGTGCCGGAAGAAGTCCTGCGCGGGCCGGAACGCCAGACGCAGGATGCAACGGTGCCATCTTTGCGGGCAGATACCGTATTGGCAGCCATGATGCGCACCTCCCGCTCCATTGCGGCGCAGGCAATCCAAAGCGGCAGGGTGGAAGTGAACCACGTTCCGCTGCGCACCGCCCATGAGGATGTGTTTGAAGGCGATATCTTCACCGTGCGGGGCGTTGGGCGCTACCGTCTGGTGGCAATCGGCGGCAAAAGCCGCAAGGACCGCATCTTTATCACGTTTTATCAGTATTGAACATAAAACCTGAATGTGAAACCCATGGGCCGGGGCAGCCCGGCAGCCGTGCCGAACGGTAAAATTTTGGATACCATTCCGGGTGTGTGCCACCCGAAACAGGAGGAATTTGGATGATTGCTTCGGATGATGTGCGCCGCGTGACCTTTGACCGTGCCATGCGCGGTTATCGTTGTGAGGACGTAGACGATTACCTCAAACAGGTTGCGGACAGCATCGACAGCCTGGCCGCAGAAAATGATGACCTGCAGAAGAAGCTGGTCATACTGGCCCAGCGCATTGACCAGTACCGTGCCGACGAAGATACCCTGAGCACAACCATGATCAATGCCCAGCGCCTTGGCGAGAACGTCATCAAGGAAGCCAAACAGAAAGCTGCCGAGATCATTCGTGCCGCCAACATTAAGGCGGAGGATCGTGAACAGCGCGCCCGCGATGAGGTGGAGCTGGCCCAGCAGGAGCTTGTGACAATAAAGCAGGAAGCGGATGCATTCAAAAAGCGCCTGATGGACCTGTACCGCCAGCACATCGAAATGATTGCCAAAATTCCGGAGTATCACCCCAACCGTGCAGAACAGCAGGCCGCGCAGCCGCAGCCGGAACCGCAGGAAGCCCCGCAGCAGCCTGCACCCCAGCCGGTAGAACAGCCTGCCCCGGCTCCGCAGCCGGAACCCAACCAGCCAATCCCGGAGGATGTCCCGGCTCCGCAGCCCGCAGCCCCGGAGGAAAGCTATCCGGCATATGAGGAACCGGAATATTACGAGGCTGAGCCGAAAGAACCCGCCCAGCCCGAAGAGCCGGAACCGGCTCCGGCACCTGCCCCTGGCCAGCCGCTGGACGAGGAAAAGATCGATACGGTAGAATTTGCCTTTGCCCCCAAAACAAAGCCAATCCTGCCGGACGATGATATGCCATCCGTTGCCGGGCTTTACGGCGGGGATATGCCGGAAAAGCCCGCCAAGAAATCCGGCTCCCGCAGCCGCGGTGCTTCGGCCCGCAGCACGGGCAAAAATGCCCGCAAAACCAAGAGCCCTGCCAAAGCGGAGCTTGACGCATTTGATGACATTGATTATGATGTTTGAGGTGCCACATTTGTGCGTGCGCGTACCCCAAGCATTTTAAGACCTGCCTGAACGATGCAGAACTGCCGGGGCAACCTGGTATACTGCGCTTTGGACAAGCCGCCATATCAGCTATAATAAGGAAATAGAGGAGAGTTGGAAACTTTGCCGCAGAATTACAATGATACCATCCATAAGATGGCTACCCCCTTTGAAATGCGTGCCGGGCTGCCGAAAAAGGAACCCAAAATGCTGGAGGATTGGGAGAAAAACCACGTCTACGAAAAAATGATCGAACATAACGCGGATCTGCCGCGCTTTGTTCTGCATGATGGCCCTCCGTATGCCAACGGTAATATCCATATGGGTACTGCCCTGAACAAGATCATCAAGGATATCATCATCCGTGAAAAGAACATGTCGGGCTACTGTGCTCCCTATGTTCCCGGCTATGATACCCACGGTCTGCCCATTGAGCTGAAGGCTCTGTCCTCTCTGGGCGATAAAAAGGCCGGCATTTCCAAGCTGGAACTGCGCAAGATCTGCAAAGAGTTTGCTACCGAGCATATTGATGTGATGAACAGCCAGTTCGCCCGCCTGGGCGTTCAGGGCGATTTCGCCAACCCCTACCTGACCCTGCGCCCCGAATTTGAGGCACGCCAGGTGGAGATCTTTGGCGAGATGGCCAAGAAAGGCTATATCTACAAGGGCATGAAAGCCGTTTACTGGTGCCCGGAAGATCGTACTGCTCTGGCAGAAGCCGAAATCGAGTATGCCGAGGACGAGTGCGATTCTATCTATGTCCGCTTTAAGCTCACCGATGACCCCAACGGTGTTCTGGCCAAGTACGGTATCCCTCTGGACAAGGCATGGATCGTGATCTGGACCACCACCACCTGGACCCTGCCCGCCAACGTGGCAACCTGCCTGAACCCCAGCCTGGAGTATGCCTTCGTCAAAATCGGCGATGAATATCACCTGATGGCTGCCGGTCTGGTGGAATCCACCATGAAAGCCTGCCATATCGAGGATTACGAGGTTCTGGAGCCCCGCGTTCTCGGCTCTGAATTTGAGCTGATGCAGTATCAGCACCCCTTCCTGGACCGCAAGGGCCTGGTTATCCTGGGTGACCACGTTACCCTGGAAGGCGGCACCGGCTGCGTTCATACCGCACCTGGCCACGGTGTTGAGGACTTTGAAGTCTGCGTCAACCACTACCCGCAGGTTCCCGTTATTGTCCCCGTGGACGATGGCGGTTACCTGACCGAAGAAGCAGGCAAAGAGTTTGCAGGCCTTAAGGTCTGGGCTGCCAACAAAGTTATTCTGGAGCACATCAAGCAGTCCGGCCACCTGATGGGCGTGCAGCACATCACCCACCAGTACCCGCATTGCTGGCGCTGCCACCATCCCATCATCTTCCGTGCAACCGAACAGTGGTTCTGCTCTATTGATAAGTTCCGCGAGGAAGCCTATAAGGCCATTGACGAAGTCAAGTGGCAGCCGGCCTGGGGTCATGACCGTATGCACGGCATGGTGCGTGACCGCAGCGACTGGTGCATCAGCCGTCAGCGCGTGTGGGGTGTGCCTATCCCGGTGTTCTACTGCAAGAACTGCGGCAAGTACCACATCACCGATGCTTCCATCAAGGCTGTCAGCGACCTGTTCCGCAAGGAAGGTTCCGATGCCTGGTATAAGTACGATGCCAACGAGATCATGCCCAAGACTGAGGTCTGCGAATGCGGCGCTTCTGACTGGGAAAAGGATCCCGATATCATGGATGTCTGGTTCGACTCTGGCTCTACCTGGAGCGCAGTCTGCCGCGAACGTCCCGAACTGAACTGGCCCGCTGACCTGTATATGGAAGGCGCCGACCAGTTCCGCGGCTGGTTCCAGTCCAGCCTGCTGACCAGCGTTGCCACCCAGGGCGTTGCCCCGTACAAAGGCGTTCTGTGCCATGGCTGGGTCGTTGATGAGCAGGGCAAGCAGATGCACAAATCTGCCGGCAACGGTGTGGAACCGTCCGAAATCATCCGAGATTACGGCGCTGACATCGTTCGTCTGTGGGTTGCTTCCAGCGATTACACCGTTGATGTGCGCGCAGGCAAGAATATCTTCAAGCAGCTGTCCGAAGCATACCGCAAGATGCGCAACACCGCCCGCTTTATGCTGGGCAACATTGGCGATTTTAACCCTGCCACGGATATGGTTGCCGAGGATCAGCTGTTCGAAATCGACCGCTGGGCACTCAAGAGCTGCAACAGCCTGACCGCCAATGTGCGTGCCGCTTACGATAATTACGATTTCTCCCGCGCTTACCACGCAATCTACAACTTCTGTGTCATTGATATGTCCAACTTCTATATGGACGTCATCAAGGACCGCCTGTACTGCGCGGACGAGCACGCACGCCGCTGCGCCCAGACTGCGCTGTACCGCATTCTGGTTGACTTCACCAAGCTGGTTGCCCCCATCCTGTGCTTCACCGCCCAGGAAATCTGGAGCTACATCCCGAAGCTGGAAGGCATGCAGGAGTATGTCTGCTGGGAGCGTATGCCGGAAGCCAAGAGCGATGAGGATGCCGCTTTTGACGCCAAGTGGGCCAAGATCATTGCTGTGCGTGACGATGTAAAGAAGGTTCTGGAGCAGGCCCGTGCCGATAAGACCATCGGTTCCTCTCTGGAAGCTGCCGTTACCCTGTACTGCAGCGATGAAATGTATGACTTCCTGAACGCCATCCCGATGGATGAGCTGGCCGATCTGATGATCGTTTCCCATGTGGATCTGGTCAAGGGCGAAGGCGGCGTGAGGGGTCTGACCGAGGGCCTGGGCATGAGCGTTGCCCATGCTGCCGGCAACAAGTGCCTGCGCTGCTGGAAGTTCGATACAGCTGTTGGCGAAGACGGCCTGTGCCCGCGCTGTGCGAAAGTTCTTGGTTAATTTCAAATAAAGGGCTATGCCACATGATGTTAAGCGCTGTTCCAGTGCTTAAGCCTGCAAAACAGGAACTGTGCGGTATTGCCATAGTATGATTTACAGCGGTGCTTTTGCGCTTTTATCAAGCCTTTGCACCGCTGTTTTTGTCAGGGCATTTTGCAGCGCTGCATTGGCCCGGACGACGGAGGCGTTTATGCTGGTTGGCATTTTATCCATTCTTGCTGCGGCAGGCCTGACGCTGGTTGACCAGCTGATCAAACTTTGGGCCACCGTGGAACTGCTGCCGGTTGGCAGCAAACCCTTTATCCCGCATGTGCTGGAATTTTATTACCTGCTCAATGATGGTATGTCGTTTTCTATGCTCAGCGGCAAGCGCACGCTGCTGGTGATCGTTACCGGTGTGATGCTGGCTGTGCTGGCCGGTATGCTGCTTTTGCGCAAAATGCCGCGTTTGGAGCGTGCTGCTTGGATTTTGGTCGTGGGCGGCGGTGTTGGCAACCTGATCGACCGTATCCGCACCGGCGTGGTGGTGGATTACCTGAACTGCCTGTTCATCAATTTCCCGGTGTTCAATTTTGCGGATGTCTGCATCTGTGTCGGCGTGGGCCTGCTGGTCCTCAGCCTGCTGCTGGATATGTGCCGCGAACAAAAAGCAAAACAGCAAAAGGGGAGTGCGCCCACAGATGGAACAGCGTGAACTGACCCTTGCGCCGGAAAGCGTTGGCCTGCGGCTGGACCGCTGGCTGGCGGAACAGTGCCCGGATCTTTCCCGCAGCCAGCTGCAAAACCTGATCGAAGCGGGCAGTGTGACCTGCAATGGCAGCCCCTTGAACAAAAAGGATAAGCTGAAAGCCGGGCAGACGATTCTGCTCACCCTGCCGGACCCGCAGCCCATCGAAGCCCAGCCCCAGAACATTCCGCTGGACATTGTGTATGAGGATGACAGCCTGCTGGTGGTCAACAAGCCCAAAGGCATGGTGGTGCACCCTGCGCCCGGCAACCCGGACGGCACCATGGTCAATGCACTGCTGTGGCACTGTGCGGGGCGGCTGTCCGGCATCGGCGGGGCCATCCGCCCCGGCATTGTGCATCGCATTGATAAGGATACCAGCGGCCTTTTGGTCGTTGCAAAAACGGACGCCGCCCACCAGGCACTGACCGAACAGATGAGCGTGCATTCTATCCATCGGGTGTACCACGCTGTGGTGTATGGCAACCTGAAAGAGGATACCGGCTTTGTGGAAGCCCCCATCGGCCGCGACCCTAAGGATCGCAAAAAGATGGCCGTGACCCAGCAGAACTCCAAATATGCCTACACCGGCTGGCAGGTGCTGGAACGGTTCGGCAACTTTACTTACATTGCATGCAAGCTTAAAACAGGCCGCACCCATCAGATTCGGGTGCATATGGCGTCCATTGGCCACCCGCTGGCTGGGGATGCCGTGTATGGGCCAAAAAATTGTATCCGCAGCCTGAACGGTCAATGCCTGCACGCCAAGGAGCTTGGCTTTGTGCACCCCGCTACCGGGGAATGGATGCAGTTTGACAGCTCACTGCCTGACTGGTTTCAGGACTACTTAAGCCGTCTGAGAAAGGAAAGCCGCCATGGAGCGTTTGAGTGATTATCTGGTTTTTTGTGATATGGATAACACCCTGCTGACTGCAAAGGAGGGCATTCCCGCCTGCAACCGCAGCGTCATTCGGTTGTTTACCGCCATGGGTGGGCGCTTTACCGTCGCATCTGGCCGTCCGCCGGAGTCGATCCGCGCGGCGCTGGGCGATATCGAGCTTTCGCTGCCAGCAATCTCCTGCAATGGTTCGCTGCTGTATGATTTCCAGACCAACCGTGTGCTGCGTCGCTCCTGCCTGAATCAGGAACAGGCCGCTGCCGCCATTGCCGATATGCTGCAAAAATTCCCGAAGATTGGTGTAGAGGTCATGGCCGGTGCGGGGGAGATGTATGTTGTTCACGCCAGCAGCTATACCCACGCCCACCAGGTGGATGAACACATGGAAAGCGTGGCCTGCCCGCTGGAAAATGTGCCGGATGGCTGGCTGAAGGTGGTGTTTGCCGGGGATCCGGAAACGATCCGCAAAGCGGGACAGTACGCCAAAACGCGGTACTTTGGCCGGGATAATTACTTTTTGCCTACCAACCAGATCTACTTGGAAATTATGCCTTCCGGCATCAGCAAAGCAGCCGGAATGGAAGAGCTTTGCCATATCCTGAATGAGAACATCAAAAAAACCATCGTGATCGGTGACTATTATAATGATCTCGAAATCATGAAAAAAGCGGGCTATTCCGTGGCTGTGGCCAATGCGCCGTCCGAAGTAAAAGCAGCGGCCAACGAAGTGACCAACTGCGACTGCACCGGCGGCGCGGTGGGCGAGTTCCTTTACAAGCTGATCAGCAAGGTGGAGGGCGTATGAAACACAGGGAAAGTGAGCAGACACAGCTGAGAGTCAGCCGTTTACTGAACCGTGACAGTGTGATGCTGCATGCCGAGATGCCCAGTGTGCAGACGGCGCTGGAAACCTTGGTGGAACTTCAGGAGAGCAACGGCGTGATCACCAACGGTACCGCCTACTATAAAGCCGTGTGTGAGCGTGAACGCGCGGGCGGCACCACCGCCATTGGGGAAGGGCTTGCCATCCCGCATGCCTGCAATGCGGGCGTTGCCTCGCTTGGGCTGGCCGCGCTGACCCTTACCCGCGGGCTGGACTGGGGCGCAGCGGACGGCAAGCTGGTGGATATGATCTTTATGGTTGCGGTTCCGCCGGACCGCCAGAGCGACCACCTGTTGATTTTGGCTCGCCTTGTCAACCTGCTCAGCGACCACCGCCTGACGGAAAAACTGCGTATGGCGGATACGCGAGAGGCGTTTATCCGCATCCTGAACCAGACCGAAGCGGCAATCTTTGCATAAATGAGGCCAAAACGGCAAGGAACACAAAAGCAATCCAGCACCCGATTGTTGAAACAGAGAAAAATATCATTTTATAAGTCTTATTGATACTGCACACCCTGTGCGAATGCCCCAAAGGCAGAACGCAGGGTGTGCTTTTTTGTTAAAATTGTGCAAAATGTGGAAATTTAGTGCCCTAAAGCGCCGCGATTTGGCGGATTGTATCTTGCAGGGGAATACGATTGATGCTATACTTTAAATCACTAAATCGCTTTTCGGAGAGGACACCCACCCAAGGCTATGCAGCATAGTGGATGCCGGTGAGCGATGCATAGATTTGGGAGGAAGATACCATGAAAAAAGCACTTTCTATTTTGACAGCCGGCTGCCTGGCTGTTTCCCTTGCTGCCTGTGGCAGCACTGCAGCAAGCTCTGCTGCATCGGCCGCGGACAGCACCGCTTCTTCTGCCGCAGAATCCACCGCTGCTTCCGATACCGCCGCTGCTGACGGCCAGACCTACAAGGTCGGCATCTGCCAGCTGGTGCAGCACGTTGCTTTGGACGCTGCAACCCAGGGGTTTAAGGATGCCCTGACCGAGCAGCTCGGCGATGCCGTTACCTTTGAGGAAAAAAACGCCCAGGGCGATTCCAACACCTGCAGCACCATCATCAATGGCTTTGTTTCTGATAATGTTGACTTGATCCTGGCCAACGCAACCCCCGCCCTGCAGGCTGCACAGGCCGGCACCAACACCATCCCGGTTCTGGGCACCTCTGTTACCGAGTACGGCGTGGCACTGGGTATTGATGACTTCGATGGCCTTGTCGGCACCAATATTTCCGGCACCAGCGACCTGGCTCCTCTGGATGAGCAGGCAGGAATCATCAAGGAACTGTTCCCCGATGCAAAGACCGTTGGTCTGCTGTATTGCAGCGCCGAACCAAACAGCCAGTATCAGGTTGATACCGTAAAGGCCAGCTTGGAAGAACTGGGCTACACCTGCGAGTATTATGCATTCTCTGACTCCAACGATCTGGCCACCGTCTGCCAGAGCGCTGCCGATGCCAGCGATGTGATCTATGTTCCCACCGATAACACCGTTGCCAACAACACTGAGATCGTCAATAACATCTGCCAGCCCGCCGGTGTGCCTGTTGTTGCAGGCGAGGAAGGCATCATGAGCGGCTGTGGCGTTGCTACCCTGTCCATCAGCTACTATGACCTGGGCGTTGCTACCGGTAAGATGGCCGCCAAGATCCTGACCGGCGAAAGCAAGGTTGAGGAGATGCCCATTGAGTACGCTCCGGAGTTCACGAAGGAATACAACCCGACCATTGCCGAAGCTCTGGGCATCACCATCCCAGATGATTATGTGGCATACGAGGGCTAAACAGCCAGAACGGCCTGCTTTGATTTGATGCAGGTAACTTTAATACAAAAATCGCGGAAAAGGCTTTTCTTTCCCGCGATTTTTTGATATAATTAAAAAGACTATATCTTTTTTTGAGGAGTTGACGATCTCTTGAACATTGCAACATTGTTCAATGCCATGCCGGGCGCATTGGCGCAGGGCCTGATTTGGGCCATTATGGCGATTGGCGTTTACCTTACCTTCCGCATCCTGGATGTTGCCGACCTGACGGTAGACGGCACCTTGGGCCTTGGCGGTGCGGTCTGCATCATGTGTATGATTTCCGGCATGAACGTCTGGCTGTCCCTGCTGCTGGCGTTTGGTGCTGGCCTGCTGGCTGGCCTGGTGACCGGCCTGTTCCACACGTTTATGGGCATTCCGACCATCCTTGCCGGTATCTTGACCCAGTTGTCCCTATATTCGGTCAACCTGAAAATCATGGGAAAAGCCAATCAGGCTATCAACGTGGACAAATATGACCTGCTGGTATCCCTGCGTTATATCAAAGGCGTTCCGTTTTACCGCAATACCATCCTGATCGTGGCCGTTCTTATGGTGGTTGTTATCGCTATTTTGTACTGGTTCTTCGGCACCGAGCTTGGCTGCTCCATCCGCGCTACCGGCTGCAACGCCAACATGGCGCGGGCGCAGGGCATCAACACTAATTTCAACATTGTGCTGGGCCTGATGCTCTCCAATGGTCTGGTGGCATTCTCCGGTGCGCTGCTCAGCCAGTACCAGGGCTTTGCTGATGTCCAGATGGGCCGCGGTGCTATCGTGATCGGCCTGGCTGCCGTTGTTATCGGTGAAGCCGTGTTCAGCAAGATTTTTCGCAACTTTGCGCTCAAGCTGCTCAGCGTTGGCATCGGCAGCGTCATCTACTACATTGTTATGCAGATCTGCATCTGGTTCAAGATCGATACCGACCTGCTCAAAATGCTCAGCGCCATCGTGGTCGCCATCTTCCTTGCGGTTCCATACTGGAAAGCAAAATACTTCACCCGCGTTGCGGTAAAGAAAGGCGGCAGCAGCAATGCTTGAGATCAAAAACGTTTACAAGACTTTTAACCCCGGTACGGTCAACCAGAAGGTTGCCCTGAATGATTTGAACCTGACACTGGAGGACGGCGATTTCGTCACCGTAATCGGCGGCAACGGTGCAGGCAAGTCCACCATGCTGAATGCTGTTGCCGGTGTGTGGCCGGTGGATATGGGCAAGATCATTATTGATGGTAAGGATATCACCCGCCTGCCGGAGCACAAGCGCGCCGCTTACATTGGCCGTGTGTTCCAGGACCCCATGATGGGCACCGCCGCCACGATGCAGATTGATGAAAACCTGGCCCTGGCCGCCCGCCGCGGTGCGGGCCGCACCCTGCGCGTTGGTATTACCAAAAAGGAAAATGCCGAGTACCACGAGCTGCTTAAAACCCTGGGCCTGGGCCTGGAGGACCGCATGACCAGCAAGGTCGGTCTGCTTTCCGGCGGCCAGCGCCAGGCAGTTACCCTGCTGATGGCGACCCTGAAAAAGCCCAAGCTGCTGCTGCTGGACGAGCACACCGCAGCCCTGGACCCCAAGACCGCCGCCAAGGTGCTGGAAATTTCCAACAAGATCGTGCAGGAAAACCACCTGACCACCCTGATGATCACCCATAATATGCGCGATGCCATCCGCTATGGCAACCGCCTGATCATGATGAACGAAGGCCATGTGATTTATGATGTGCGCGGCGAAGAAAAGACAAAGTTGGAAGTATCGGATCTGCTGCAGCGCTTTGAGCAGGCTGGCGGCGAAGCCAATGACCGCATGATCCTTTCCTGATAAGATTGCGTACAGGATCGGATTTGGATAAGTTTTATACCATTTAACTGCCGCTGTGGGCCGGATTTTACCGGTTTGCAGCGGCTTTTTTGTCTTTTGGAGCAGGAAAGAAGGGGCAAATTATCAAATTTCCGTAAAGTCATTTTCAAACCTTGACAGTTATGATATAATACAACTGTATATTATGACGGAATTGACAGACGGCAGAGTATCGGATCGTCTGTTTTCGGTTCCGTATACACCAAAAGAGAACATAAAGAACCCAGGAAAGTTCATTGTTTTCTCTGCATGGTATGCGGCCAAGGCTCTTGAAATGGATGTAAAGGGAGTGTGCTTTACACCGGAGGAGTAGCCATAAACAACGCGGCCGCAAGCGCCATGGGAAGTTATCAGGACTGTATAAAGGGAGCACCGCCTTTCCGCAGGAGGTATTTTGGATGCAGCGTTACGACGCCGTTTTATTTGATGTTGATGGAACATTGATCCATTCCCGGCCGGGCATTTTTAACTGCTTTGCCTATGCGTTCCGCAAAATGGGCCTTGACCCGGATGCGATAGATTGTTCCCGCTACCTTGGCCCTCCGCTGCGCTGGAGCTTTGCCCAGCACTTTGCAACGGATGCCGAGGTGGAGCAGGCCGTGGAGTATTACCGCGTGCATTACGAGGAAGTTGGCAGCCACCAGTGCAGCCTGTTCCCCGGGGTGCGTCAGATGATGAATACCCTGAAAGATGCCGGGCTGTACATGGCAACGGCAACCTGCAAACCGGTCGAAGTTGTAACACCCATCCTGAAAGAGCAGGGGCTGTTTGACTATTTTGACCGCATTGGCGGGGCCAGCATGGACGAAAGTGTGGACAACAAGACGGATGTGATCCGCCTTGTGCTGCAGGACCCACGCCTGGCGGGCAAGCGCATCCTGATGGTGGGGGACCGCCAGGATGATATGCAGGGCGCAGTCAACAACCAGCTGCCCGCTGCTGCCGTGCTGTACGGCTATGGTAGCAGGGAAGAAATGGAACCCTGGAATCCGGTGCTGCTGGCGCAAAATTGTGAAGAACTGACCCAGTATATTCTGGGCTGAACCCCGCGCGGTGCAAAGCGCTGCCGGGCACAGCCCGCCGCCGGAACCAACCCGGCCCGCGGGCGCATCCTACATAAGGAACAAAGGGAGAAACGAACATTATGAGCCGCAAAACATCCGGCAGCCGGGCATCCTTCAGCCCAACCCAGCGCAAGGCATGTGCTGTTCTGGCAGTATGTGTGCTGGCTGTCATCCTTACATTTATTGCATCCTGGGTTTTGCCGGGCAAGCTGTCGCTGGGCGGCAGCGGCCGCTATGACCCGCAGGCCTATCCGCTGGATACTTCGCTGGGGTCCGTGCTGGCCAAAACCTCTGATGCAGGCACCGATTATGTCTCCTCCACGCTGTTTGTGGGGGATCAGTTTGCCAAGTCCCTGTATGACGATAAAGTCATCACGCTGGATCAGTTTGCAGGCAAGGACGGCCTGACCGTCAGCTCATTGCTGAACGATGCCTGCGTTTACTTTGCGGGGGATTCCAGCGCCTATACCGTCCCGCAGGCGGTATCCAAAATGAAACCCCGCCGCGTGGTCATGCTGCTGGGCAGCAACGATCTGGACGGCAGCCTTTCCTATGATAATTTTGCCCGTAACTATAAGCAGGCTGTCATCGCAATTACCGGTGCGTACCAGTACTGCGATGTCATTGTCTGTGCCATTCCGCCTGTGGCAAAAAATGCATCTGATGCCGCCAAAACGCAGCTGATGATCGACCAGTTCAACCAGGAATTGGCCAAGATGTGCAATGATGAAGGCTATAAATACCTGAACTTGGCCGAAGCACTGAAAGACAGCAACAGCGGCTATGCCGAAGCAGCCTATTTGAACAACAAACAGAATGGCTTCAGCACATCCGGCGCGAATGTGGTGCTGAACTACCTGCGCAATCATGCTTACGATACTGCGGATACCCGCCCCAACACGGATGATATTCCGCAGCGTACTGAGCAGGCTGGCGGCAGCGCAGCCGCCACGGAGCCCACGCCTTCGGCGACCCCTACAACGTTCAAATTGCAATACTTGGTGGAAGAAGGCAAGGGCACCCTGCAGGGCAATGACCAGAGCGGCGTAACTTCCATCGAAATGGACGCAGCCGAAAAGCAGACCGTGACCATTACCGCTGTGGCGGCGGACGGCTATACGTTCTATAAGTGGAGCGATGGCCTGACCACCGCTACCCGTGTGGACAGCGCAACCAAGGATATTTCCGTGACGGCAATGTTCAACGATGCCCGTGTGCAGATCAACCTGGATCAGGGCGAAAGCACCATCAAGCAGGGTGAATCCCTGACCATCAACGCCAGTGTCACCTTGGGCGGCAAGAGCTATGATAACAGCGGTGTGCAGTGGTCGGTCAACGATGACCTGATGCAGAATGGCGCCAGTTATACCTTTACGCCGAATGCCACCGGAGATTACCGCATCAAGGCCGGGCTGAAAGTCAACGGTACCTATACTTCGCAGGAACTGATGGTGCATGTGCAGGCACCGGCTACCACCGTCAGCATCACCGGGGTCAGCTCCATGCCGGCAGGCAGTACCACAACGCTGCAGGCCAACGTAAGCAATCCTTCGGGGGATACCACCTGGACCTGCGCCCAGAAGCCGCAGTGGAGTGCAACCGGCGATAACGTGCAGTTCAGCGCGGATACCGTTGGCAGCTATACCGTGCGTGCTGCCAACAATGGTCAGTATGCAGAGCTTGTCATCAACGTAACGGAACCCCTTTCGGACCCCACGGTAACCCCGGAACCAAGTGATTCGGGCGATCAGTTCCCGTTCTTCCCCTTTGGCGACGAAGACTGATTGCAGTCACACAGCGCCTGCCCCCGGCATAGCATAAGCCGGGAGGTGATCACATGTTTGTCTTTGACTGCGAGGCTGGCTATCAGCCGGATAACGGCCAGAACGATGTGACCGACGGCAGTGTGGAAAACTATGATTTTGACTGGGGCCAGCCCCTTGACGCAGAACCCCTTGACGATGCGCTGACGGACGATGAACGGACGGAAGCACAGCACACGGAGTAATTGTTTTGGCGGCAGGGCAGCACCCCGGCAGATATCTGGCGAGAATAGACCGGAAAAAAGGAATAAATCTATGGCAAATTATACTTGTCTTTTACTGGATGTGGATAACACCCTGCTGGATTTTAACGCAGCAGAGCGTGCTGCGGTCGGCATTACGTTAGAGCATTACGGCATGCCCAACGGCCCCGAAGCATTGGAAACCTACCACCAGATCAACCGCCAGCTGTGGGACAGCCTTGCCAAAGGCGAGCTGAACCGCAGCAAGCTGTTTGCGGTGCGGTTTGGCCGCGTGATGCAGGCTCTTGGCACACCGGAAGCCGGCAACGCCCGCGAGATGAACGACTTTTATGAGAACGAGCTGGCCAACCATGCGGATCTGATGCCCGGTGCGCTGACCGCTCTGGAAGAACTGGGCGAAGTTGCTACCCTGGCAATCGTTTCCAACGGTGCTACCCAGGTACAGGAATCCCGCATTGCGGCATCCGGCATTGGCCGCTTTATGGATGGTGTGTATATCTCGGAAAAAGTGGGTGCGGCAAAGCCTTCGCCCAAGCTGCTGGACTATGCCATCCGGGACCTGGGGCTGACCAACCGCAGCCGTGTGCTGATGGTGGGGGACGACCTGCTGGCCGATATCAAGGGCGGTATCAACGCGGGGATCGATACCTGCTGGGTCAACTTTGCCAACGAGGAAAATAAAACCGGCATCCAGCCCAAATATACGGTGCACAGCTATGAAGAACTGTACCGCATTGTAATGGAGCCGGAAGAACTGGAAAATGTCGGCGTGCGCAACCGTCGGCATATGAACGAGGGCTGAAACAGACCAATGGAATGTGCCGCTGCCGGGGTAAAGAACTGAGCAGCGGCACATTTTCGGGTTTGATGCGCCCTTTGGTGGAAGAGTAAAACAAACTGGCTGCTGCTTTAATGTGAATCTGAAAACAAAGAGCATGACGGATATTTCGCAAATACAAGCAGGATTTAAGGCTTTTTAATGCAAAATCCTGCTGTGTTTGTAGAAATAGGGCAATACCGCATAATTCTAAGTGCCGATACGGCGAGCGAGGTGCGGCAGATGCTAAGCCAAAAGCGCAGATAAT
>NZ_PSQF01000041.1:0-26400 GCF_003324125.1 Subdoligranulum sp. APC924/74
GTATTATCTGCGCTTTTGGCTTGGCATCTGCCGCACCTCGCTCGCCGTATCGGCACTTAGAATTATGCGGTATTGCCATAAAAATAGTACAAAGAGATAATTCTGTCCCATTATACCATGTTAAGCAGGTGAATACAATCTACAACCCCAAAAACCTGACGATGCAAAAACAAAACCCCAGGCAAGCCAGCGGCGCTGCCTGGGGGAAATGTACTGTAATACCAGAGAGAAAGCAGGCTGCGGTTCAGCCGCGCTTCATGCGGCCCAGCAGCAAATAATACCCCGCCCAGTCCAGCTTGCCGAACAGGGGGCTCTGCGTGCGCGCAGCTTCGGACAACATCCATAGCAGACGCAAGCTGTTCCAGCGGCAGGGCAGGTAATAGGGGCTGTAACAGTGCTCATGGCGCATTGTATCCAGCAGGCTTTTCAGCCATGGACTTTGCAGCGCGGTGCGGGCTTTGGCGCGGCGTGCGGGCATGGCGTCGGGGTCCCGCCGCAAAATGTCCGCGGCACCCTCCGCCAAAACCTGCAATTCCGCGCGGTGCAGCGGCAGCATATCCTGCGGCGGGCAAGCAGCAGCGGTGCAGGCGGCGTTCAGCTTGGCAAAATGCTTGGGCCAAATTTCGCAGTAATTGGCGTGGTACTTGGTGGAAAGGGTGCCGGTGCGGCTGCAATCGTAAAAGGTCAGGGCGCTTTCCAGCACAAGGTAGCTGAAATCCGGCTGGCAGCGCCCCAGCAGAGCCAGATAATCCAGCACAAACTGCAAATCTTCGCCAAGGGTATAAGCCTGGTCAAAGGCAAGCTGCCGGGCGTATGTGCGCCGGTAAAGCTTGTTCCACGGCATGGCGATCAGGCAGTCCAGGTGCAGGCGGGCCAGGTCGCTCTGTTGGGCCGGGTGGGCTACTGTGGTTACAGGGGTGGTATCGTCCGGCTGCATGGTGTAGTGCCAGAGCACAAAAGCGTTGGGGGCAGCGGCCTGTGCCGCAAGGGCGGCGGCCAAAGCGCCGGGGCGCAGGGCATCGTCACTGTCCAAAAATACAATATACTCGCCGGTGGCGGCCCGTAGCCCGGCATTGCGCGCGCCGGAAACCCCGCGTTCCCTGCGGTGCAGTACCATCACACGGGGATCCTTTGCTGCGTAAGCGTCACAAATTTCGCCGCTGCGGTCTGGACTTTGATCGTCCACCAAGATCAGCCGCAGCCCGCCCGGCAGCTGCTGGGTCAGCACACTTTCGATGCAGCGGGGCAGGGTGGCTTCCGCCTTGTATACCGGAACGATCACACAGATGACGGGCTGTTCCATAGGTGACCTCCAAAATCGTACACAATGCGTACAAAATCATCATAAAAGCGTGCAGAAGAATAGCGCTGTGCCGTCTTTGCACCGGCGGTGCTCATCTGGGCGCGCAGATCCGGGTGTTCATACAGCATGCGGATGGCAAAGCTCAGCTGCCCGGCTACATTGCCGTCACGGTCCACCAGCACGGCCTGGCTGCCGTCCAGATATTCCGGCATGCCGCCGCTGCGGGTGGCAAGCACCGGTCGGCCGCAGCCCATGGCTTCCACCGCCACAAGCCCGGCGGCTTCCTCCACCAAGGTGGGCACGCAGACAAGGTCCGCCAGGCGGTAATATTCCGGCATCGAATCATTGGGCACATAGCCAGTAAAGCGCACCCGGTCGCCAAGGGTCTCGGCCTGCTGTTCCAACTTGCGCAAAAACGGGCTTTGCTGGGTACGGCCAAAAAACGGGCTGCCCACAATCAGCAGCTTGATGCGCGGGTCATGGATGTTCTCCATCGCTTCCAACAGCTTGTGGATGCCCTTATCCGGCTCCAGGCGGCCGCAGAACAGTACAACAAAATCTTCCGGCGCAAAGCCGAGGGAAGCCCGCAGCGCAGCATCCGCCGGGCCGGGCACAAAGCGGGCGGTATCAATGCAGTTGTGCAGGATGTAGGCATGCTTGCGGTCCAGCTCGCTGGTTTTGAGGTAATCATCGCGGATAAACTCGCTCAGGGCCAGAATACCGCCGTAAATGGCGTCCATCTCATGGCTGCAGCTGGTCTGGCCGTGCAGGTGGGCCAGGCAACGCCGCTTGCCGAACATTTTGCTGATGGCGCTGCACTGGGTCAGGGTGCCGCCCTCCGCCACAATCAGGTCCGGCGTGGGCAGCTCCAGTGCAAGGGAAAGCTGAACCTTTTGATACCACGGGTCATACGGGGCGGCAACGCCAAAGCAGCGCTCCAGAAACACCATGGGGTAATACCGGCGCACGCCGCGGGGCTTGGCAACGTACAGCATTTTGGTGTGCTGCAGCCCTTGTGCCTGGGCGGCAGCTTCTGGGTCCGGGATGCTGGCGCACAGCAGGTCCAGCTTGCCCGTCCGTTCATTTTCACGGATCAGGTGGGTGACAAGGGTTTCCACCGCGCCGCCCTGCACAGCAGGAACCGGCAGTTCCGGCGGCGGAACCAGCAAAATGCGCGGTTTGCGCGGTGTATTCGGCGAGCGCAGCGGCAAAATGGACAACCCCTTTTTTCGTTGGTTTGAAAGTTTGATGTGGACGGAAAATTAGTTAGGAGTTAGGAGGGAGGAGTTAGGAGTTTAATTAGGAATGGGGTAAGTAAAGAATAATTAAAAAAGAATAAAGAATAATGGTGGTGGACCGCGGCGCGCAGCGCCGCTCAGGAAATATTAGGCTTTGGAATGTTTGAAAGTGCGTGATGAGCGGCAAAATATTCCGTAGGGCGCGATGCCCTTATCGCGTTGGGGAAAAACGTAAAATGGTTATTGCAAACCTAAAAACCATTTGTAGGGGACGATGCTTGCATCGTCCCGTGGCCGTTTGTCCCATATACAATCCTTGGAAAAACGCTATGACATTAGGTCAGCGGGCGCACAATATGCACCCCTACGGTCTCTATGGGGAAAACGCGTGCTTCAATATGTTTTGAGCGTATTTTGTTTACCCGTTCGCGATCCAATCCCTATTTTTATTCTTAGGCAACACCGCACAATTCCCGCCTAACGGCTTAAGCACCGCTCCGGCGGCTGCGGCACGGCATCTGCGTTGCCAAAATGCTCGATAATACACAAAGTATTATCTGCGCTTTTGGCTTAGCATCTGCCGCACCTCGCTCGCCGTATCGGCACTTAGAATTATGCGGTATTGCCCTTATATTCTATTATATTAAAGTTTTTTCGCCGAAGCCTTTTTTTCAAAAAAGGCTGGAAAGCTCCCGTAAACAATCACTTTGCCGGGCAAAGGCTTTCGGCGGGCATCATGGCCCAGCGGGCGGCGGAAAGTTTTTCGGTCATCTTCATGTGGCGGCAGTTGGGCAGGTAGCTGATCAGCCCCTGCATCAGAAACTGCTCCTTGCTGATGGCCTTGACCAGCTGCGGCTCCGGGTTCTGGCGTACCTTGGCGCACAGGAAAAGATACCGCCGCCAACAGGCAGCATAAGCCGAATCAATCACCGAACGGTCCGCGCCGTTCTCGACATAAAAGCGGTACCGGTCAGCCAGGCCGTCCACCGCGTCAAACGCGCCGGGTTTCAGGCTGGTGCGCATAATGCTGCCGGAACGCAGGCGGTAATTGTACAAAACATCCGGCAGGCACACCACTTTATCGCACCGCCAGAACAGCCGGTGCGCCACAAAATCATCCTCGTGCAGACGGCCCTCCGGGTAATGCAGCAGCTTCCACACCTCGGCGCGGTAAAGCTTGTTCCATGCAACGGTGTAATAAGTGCCGTTGGGGGCATAAAAATCATTCAGCAGATCCTTGCCGCGGAACACACCTTCCTGCGTGGGCGGGGTGAACACCGGCTCCGGCAGAGGCTTACCGTTCTCCTGTACGTCCTCCACTGCGCAGATCGCCATGTAGGCGTCGTGCGCTTCGCAGGCTTCGTACATCTTTTTCAGGTACGCCGGGCGCACCACATCGTCGCTGTCAATAAAGGCATAATAGCGGCCGCGGGCCATATCAATGCCGGTGTTGCGCGCGCCGGAAAGCCCCTGGTTCTCCTGGTGCACCACTTTAATGCGGTTGTCCCGCTTGGCAAGGCGGTCACACAAAGCGCCGCTGCCATCCGTTGCGCCGTCATCAATCAACAGCACTTCGATCGTGCCGTAGCTGGCCGGGAAATCCTGGTCCAGAATGCTCTGCACGCACTCTTCCAGCCAGGGCTCTGCGTTGTAAATGGGAACGATCACACTAACTGCAATATGTTCCATCTTGTTTTTCCCCCTCATTCCTCAGTCCGTTTTGCTGCCATGCAGCTTGCCGCGGGCGTGTGCCAGCGTGTAGGTCAGCCCCGGTGCGGCGCAGAACAGCACAGCGCGCGCTTTTTCGGCACCGGGCACATGCGGGCAGCGCAGGATGTCCGGCAAAATGCTGTCCAGATGCTTTTTGTGCTTCAAAAATTCCGGTTTCAGCTTTGCCATGGCTCCGGCCTCGCTGGCCTGGCACCAGAACAGGTAAAACACCTTCCAGTACCATGCCACGGCCCATTCATAAAAACCTTTATATTCGGTTTTGTCCGGCTGCGCGGCAAACCAGCCCAGCCAGTTCCAGTACATTTTCAAATCATCCAGCCGCCGCGGCGGAAACAGCACCTCGGTCATCTGGCCGCCGCGCCGCCGGTAGTGGTACAGCACGCGCGGCACACAGTAAACATACTCGCCGTCATATACGCGGTGCAGCTCGCTGGCGTCATCGCCAAAGAACATGGTTTCGTCAAAATGCACGCCTTTATCGCGGAACAGGCGGATGTCAAACAGCTTGTTCCAGCACAGCAGCCCGTAAAAGCCGCCGGTTTTAAAGGTATCCAGCAGCAGCTCCATGGCCATGTGCCGCCCGGCAATGTTGATGTTGACCCCAGCCCCCGGCACGGGCTTTTCCTGTTCGTCCACCGCGTCGGCATTGCAGGAGGCAATGCGCACATCATTTTCGCGGATGGCATTCAAAAGTGTTTCGTAGAGATCCGGATCCACCAGGTCGTCCGAATCCACAAAGCCGATGTAATCCCCGCGGGCATTGTCCAGCCCAACGTTCAAAGCGGAGGCCGGGCCGCCGTTTTCCTTGTGGAACACCCGGATGCGCGGGTCAGTTTTGGCAAGCTCATCACACAGCTCGCCGCAGCCGTTGGGGCTGCCATCCTCCACCAGCAGCAGCTCAAAGTCCGTAAAGCTCTGGGCCAGAATGCTGCGCACCGTGCGGGGGATGTAATCCTTGGCGTCATATACAGTTGTCACAATGGAAATGGTCGGGTTCGGCATGCAAAACGTTCCTCTCATAAAAAGCGGTTTTTCAGCTGGGTATAAGCGGCCAATAGCCAGGCGCTGTGCAAAAATACCCCCAGCCGGTAGGGCAGCGCCAGCAGGCGGTTGGGGTCCGCAGTCAGGCGGGCGCGCAGGGCCGCGCGGGCATCAGCATCCTGCAAAATGCGGGCAAACAGCTGCCGCCGCTGGGCAAACGGCATGCGGCCGGGGCAGCCGGTCAGCAGCCCATATTGATTTAACGCGGCACGCACCCGGCTTATTTGCACCAGGCGGTCAATTTCTGGTGCAGGCAGCTTGGCATCCGTCAAGAATGCTTCCAGCACGGGGCGGGTCACAGCCTCGGCGTCCAGCAAATCCCCACGCAGGGAGCGGGACAGACTGCCCGCAAGCATATCATTCTGATTATAGTATACACCTGCAAGGCAATAAATGGCAGAGTTTTTTTGTAAAAAAAGCAAAAACCGCAAATATTGAAGATTAAACAAAACATCTTCATTGATTTTTAAGCGTGGGTCAAACCGCAGCTTGTTCCGGCGGATCACATCCAGCCGGAACAGCTTGGGGTAGGGGGCGGCGAGGTAGCCGCTTTCAAACAGCAGCGGGTCCAGCGCATCCCCCAGCGCGGCGGGGCCGGCATAGCAGCCGGGGGCCAGCGGATTGGGGGCAGGGCCGCTGGCGCGCACCATGCCGTACAAAATCAGGCCCGGCTGCGCATCAAATGCAGCGGGCAGCGCCTGCCACAGCCCCGGCAGCAGGGTATCGTCCGCATCCACAAACAGCACCCACTCGGCACCGCTGCGGCACAGTGTATCCAACCCCGCGTTGCGCGCGGCGGATGCCCCGCCGTTGGGCTGGTGCAGTGCGGTAACGCAGGGGTCCTGGGCGGCAAGGGCATCACACAACGCGCCGGTGCCGTCCGGGCTGCCGTCCTCCACCAGCACCAGCTGCAAATTGTCCGGTGCACCCTGCAGCACACTTTCAACCGTCTGGCGCAGCGTGTGCTCGGCCTTATAGCAGGGGATCACCACCCCAATGGCGGGCAGGCTCACAGTGTTCCCTCCCTTTGCAGGACTTTGCGGTAAATTTCAATCATCTGTGCGGTGTTTTTGGCCGCGTCATGGGTCACCCGAGCGCGGATCTGCGCGGCGGTGCCCAGCGCCGTGCCGTGGTCCGGCAGGGCAAGCACCTGTAAAATGGCCGCGCTCAGGGCGGCATCATCCCCGGCGGCACCGTACAGCATCCCCTGCACGCCGCTTTGCAGCATATCCGGGATGCCGCCTGCCGCGCTGGCCACGCAGGGCAGGCCCAGCAGCATGGCTTCGCCCAGACTGTTGGGGCTGTTCTCGCTGTAAGACGGCAACAGGAAGAGATCGGCATCCAGGTAAGCCTGCCGCATGGCGGCGGCATCCAGCGGGCCGGTGTACTGCACATGGTCCGCCAGCCCCAGGCGGCGGATCAGCTGTTTGCACCAGGTCTGGTAGGGGAACATCCAGTCAATCACCGGGCGCAGCAGCGGCCCTTTGTCCAGCGGGGGCCAGCCCGCCACCCGCAGCACCGCGCCGGGGTACTGCGCCAGCACGGCGGGCAGCGCTTTGAGCACGGTATGCAGGTTTTTGAGCGGGTAGTTGCCCTGGCTGAGCAGCAGCACCGGCGCTTCGCCAAAGGTGCGGGGGTGCCACACCGGTGGGGTGTAAAACTCCGGGCGCAGCGTTTCGTTGCAGGGGTAATAACTGGCCTGCGGGGCCAGCTTTTGAACGGCGGAACGGTCAAAGCTGGTACGCCCGGTCACATGGCGGGCGTTGGCCAGCACGGCGGCTTCACTTTGGGCAAGGGTATCAAAACGGGCCTGGTTCACGTCCAGCAGCCCGCCCGGCACATGGCGGTCAATCAAATGCTGCGCCGCGCAGGAGTGCAGCAGCCGTGCTGGCACGCCGTCATTCAAGTGCAGGGCACAGTCAACCATCACGCCCTGGATGCCCACCAGCACCGGTATCCCCGCCGCTTGGGCCGCCTGCTGTATGGTGCGGGCGGCAGCGTACTCGGTGCCCCAGATATGGACAAGATCCGGGGCAATCTTTTTGAGCAGGGCAGAAAAGTTTTCCACACTTCCGGTGGGAACCAGTGCAAAACTTACGCCGTTTTTGCTGCAAACGGTTAAAGTTTCCGCGCGGGCATCCACGCTGGCAACGGTAATGGCCGGGGCGTCCGGTGCGGCGGTCATGCCGCCCAGCGCGCCGGAAAGCCAACCCCCGCCGATCTCTTTTGCCTGCAAACCGCAGGCATCCGCGGCAGCAGGGATGGTGATGCTGACAAGCCAGAGTACCTTCACATTAGCCACCTCACAAATTCAGCTGCAACCGCCTGCGGCACCAGCTCAGGGAAGAGGTCACACACTTCCCCAAAGGGCAGCTGTTTACCGCACACTTCACCCAGCCAGCGGTGCAGAATATCCGCAGCATCAGCCTGGCCTTGGTGCAGCACCAGCGCCAGCGGATAGCGGGCCAGATAGGGCAGGGCAGGGTCGTTTTCGATCACGCAGAGGTGCAAAACTGGCTTGCCCGCAGCAAAGTAGTCAAACAGTTTGCTGGGCAGCTGGTTGGCTACCGCGTTGCCAAGGTTCAAAAGAACATCGGCCTGTGCCTGCATGGTGCGGGCGGTTTCGGCGGGCACGGGGCCGGGCTGTTCAAACTGTTCGCCCAATACAGCCTTGGTCTGGGCAGCGTCCGCGGCAAAGTATTGCCAGCCGCCGCCTGCCATCGTCAGGGTCCAGCCGCTGGCCGGGCCCAGGGCACGGAAAAGTTCCAGCGCAAAGCCCGGCTCCCGCAGGCCGGGATACAAAGAACCGCAGAACACGCAGCGCTTTTTGCTGTCTGCTGCATGGTTCGGCACTGCCGCCGGGGGCACCAGACTGGGAAAATCCAGCACATGAACTTTTTCCGCCGCCGCGGCCAGCGGGGCGCCGGGGGCGTAATCCCCAACGGCCTGCCGGGTGATAAAGGCGGCGGCCAGATGGTTCAGCAGCTCCAGCTCCCGCGGGTAGCCGCCGGGGGCCTGATAATCCCGGTTGGAAGCATAGGGGTCCAGCTGCCAGATGGCCTTTTTGGCCTGCACCTGCGCGGTTTCCAGCGCAAACGCGGCGCGGTAGGGCGCACAAACAGCGCAGATCACCTCAAAATGGAACGCAGCATCCAGCTTTTCCAGCTCCCGGCGGGTATCCACCACCCGGCGCGGGGCGTGCAGCACCAGCTGGCGGAACGCCGCCGCCACCGCCGTGGGGTGGCAGCAAAGCCGCGCCAGCCGCACCGGAATGGGCGAACCGCCACTGCGGCCGTTTTCCAGCGCGGCGTTCATCAGGCGCTCGTCCGCAAAGGCAAGGCAGTGCACGGTGCAGCCGGGCAGCTCCGGCTGGGGATGCAGGCCGTCCCATAGTTCCAGCAGGTGTACGGTGTGCCCGGCAGCACAAAGTACCCCTGCCAAACGCTGTGCCATCAGCACATTGGCAGAGGTTGGGTTTTCCACACTATCCAGTATAAATAAAATACGCATGGTGTTTATCCTGTGCAAAAGGAGTCAGCGCCGGTCTTTTAACATGGTACGGCACACTTTGCGCCACAGCACCGGGCAGTTGATGGTTGCCCACGCCGCCGCGCGGATGGCAAGCGGCAGCCGCGGGTTGCGGCCAAGGTTAGGGTCCTGCAGCCCGGCGCGGATGCCTACCCCCAGCTCGTTGATCTGCACGCGGTAGGCGGCAGCATCGTCCCGCCGCAAAATCATGCTGGCAAGGTAGACCAGTTTTTCGTAATAAAAGGCGTTGGCGCTCTGCTGGATGGCCGGGCTGGCATGCTCGCGGATGAACACGGCGGCCTGGCGCTGCTGGTCAATGCTTTCCGGCGGCAGGGCACGGTGGCTGGCCGAAGCCGCGTGCTGCCGGTAATGGTAGCCTGCAAAATCCACATAGGCACAGCCGTCTGCCGCACTGAAAATCTGCCAGTTGGCCACAAGGTCTTCGTTGTAGGCAAGGCCGTTGTCCATGATCTCGGCGGTGATCAGCTCGTGGGCGTACAGCTTGTTCCACAGCCCAAAGTCCACCCGGTGGTCATGCAGCAGGGCATCCAGATGGGCGGGCGGCTGAAACACCGTGGTCTGGCTGGGCGGCGGGCTTTCCGGAGGAATATCCTCGGTAAAGCAGTCATACCGGCAGCAGGCAATCTGGCAGCGGGTGGTTTGGGCAGCGCGGTACAGTGCATCCAAAAACTGCTTGTGGTAGCAGTCATCCGCATCACAAAAGGCAAACCACCGGGCGTTCAGGTTCAGCCCCGCGCGCACCCCGGCAGCGCGGGCGGCGGCAACACCGCTCTGGCGCTGGTGGATCACAACAAACCGGGCGTCCCGGCTTTCCCACGCGGCGGCAAGCTCGGCGCTTTCATCGGTGGAGCCGTCATCCACCACAAAACAGGCGAAATCGCCAAAGGTCTGCGCAGCCAGGGATGCCAGACACTGCTGCAAAAACGCAGCGCCGTTATGTACCGGCACCACCACGGCAATGGCAGGGCCTTTGAACTGGGGCTCGGTTTCACTCATGGCTGCACCTCCTTTGTATATTTCTGCGTCTGCTCCAGGTAAAATTTTTGCAGGATACCCGCGCTGGTGTGCACATCAAATCCGGCGGCAATGGCTTTGGCCTGGGCGTTGGGGTCACGGGTCAGGTCCGCCGCGGCAATGGAATCAGCCCAGGCGGCTTCATTCTGCAAGGGCAGGTAGTGGATGTTGCCGGCAAACGCCGCGCCGGGGTCCACCGTATCGGCCACAAAGCAGGGCAGGCCGGCGGCCTGGGCTTCCACCAGCACAACGGGCAGCCCCTCAAACAAACTGGGCAGCAAAAATACATCCATGGCGTGGTACAGCGCGGCCATATCCTTGCGCACCCCGGCAAAAATTACCCGGTCGCTCAGGTTAAGCTCCTGGGCAAGGGCACGGGTGGAATCAACCAGCTCGCCGGTGCCGATCAGCACCAGCCGGGCGTTGGGCATGCGGCGGCTGACCCCGGCAAAAATGCGCAGCAGCCCGGCATGGTTTTTCTGCTCACAAAAACGGCCCACATGGCCAAACAGAATTTCGCCTTCCTGCACGCCAAGCTCAGTGCGCAGGGCGGCGCGGGCGGCGGGATCGTGGAGGGCGAACACATCGGTCATAATGCCGTTGGGCAGCACGGTGAACGGGTGTTTGCCGTACAGCATCTCCCCGGCGCGCTGGCTGCAGGCAAAGCGGTGGGTCAGGTCGTGGTCAAAGCGGGAACTCATCAGCCGGTCCAGCTGGCCCACCAGGTTGTGCTCATAGGCAGTGTTGTGGCTGTGGCCTGCCCGCACCGGCACCCCGCAGCGGCGGGCCACGGCATTATAAAACATGCCAAAGCCGCTGTAATGCCCGTGGATGACCTTGTATTCCGGGTGCGCGGTAAAAAAGGCGCGCAGGTCATGCAGGTATTTCGGGATATTATTGTCCTGCCGCACCGTCAGCTTGGTAATGTGCCCGCCCAGGGCTTCAATTTCAGCATCATAAAAGCAGGGCTTATCATAGTGGTACAAAAAGTCAAACTGTACCTGGCTGCGGTCCACGGCACGGTAGACATTCATGACAAAGGTTTCCATGCCGCCGGCGTCCATGGCGGGCATGATTTGTAATACGCGGATCGGCGGCAAAGTGCGCCCCTCCTTTTGCGGCTTGCCGGGGGAACATCCACCCGGCAGCGTTTGGCATTATTCCTGTTCCAGCGCTGCTTTGCAGTTCAGCAGTTCGGCCTTTGCATCGTCCGAAAGCACCGGGTATTCGTGGCAGCTCTTCTGCAAAGCATCCAGTACAATCTCGCTGACCAGGTAGCGGGTGTACCATTTCTGGTCAGCCGGGATGGCATACCACGGGCTGTGCTTGGTAGCGGTTGCGGTGATGACTTCATCAAAGGTATCCAGATATTCGTCAAAACGCATCCGCTCTTTCAGGTCGGAGCAGGAGAACTTCCAGTTCTTTTCCGGGCGGTCAATGCGCTCTAAAAAGCGCTTTTTCTGTTCGTCCTTGGAAACGTGCAGAAAGATTTTGACCACGCGGTAGCTGTTCTCGTACAGGTATTCTTCATAGCTGCGGATCTGGCGGTAGCGCTTTTCAAAAAAGTCCTTCTTGCTGTCTTCCAGCACGCGCGGGGCCATCTGGTAGGTCTTTTGCAGGTCGTGAACCTGCACCACCAGAACGTCCTCGTAATAGCTGCGGTTGAAAATGGCAATGCTGCCGCGGGGCGGCAGAACTTTGTTCACCCGCCACAAAAAGTCGTGGTGCAGTTCCTCGCTGGTGGGCTGCTTGAAGCTGGTTACCTGTACACCCTGGGGGTTCAGGCCGCCCATCACATGCTTTACGGTGCTGTCCTTCCCGGCGGCATCCAGCGCCTGCAGAATGATTACAAGGCCCTCGCGCCCATCGGCGTAAAAGGCGTCCTGCAGGGCGGCCATCTTTTCCAGGTTTTCGGCAGTTTTGGACAGGATATCTTCTTTCTTTACATGGTCATCCTTGCTGTCGCAGGGCAGCTTGCGCAGCGCGCATGGGTGGGAACCATCAAACAAATAGCGGTCAGCCTTCATCCGGGTTGCCTCCTTTCTGCAAAAGGACAAAGTTATACTCTCTCAGTATACCCGTTTTGGCCCCCATGTGCAACCGCAAGATGCAAAAAAGGCATTGCAGACGCGCGGCCCGCAATGCCTTTTTTCATAATTACAAAACAAAATCAGAACGTCAGATTGCCGAACTCGGAAAGCTTCAACTGTTCGTTGTGCTGCTCGGCCCAGTTGATGCTCCACGGGCTGCCGAACAGCAGCAGGTGGTTGCCCTTCAGGTCCTCGATGCAGCGGGTGTCGCTGGTCAGGTCCAGTGTTTTGGGGTCCAGCTCGTCCGGGTCGTTCATGATCCAGCGCAGGTGCTCATACGGCAGGGTCTGCATACGGATGTCAACGTTATATTCGTTGCGCAGGCGGTATTCCAGCACTTCCAGCTGCAGCACGCCGACCACGCCGACGATAACTTCCTCCATACCGGAGCCAAGGTCGCGGAAAATCTGGATCGCGCCTTCCTGTGCGATCTGCTCCATGCCTTTCACAAACTGCTTGCGCTTCATCGTGTCCACCTGGGTCACGCGGGCAAAATGTTCCGGTGCAAAGGTGGGGATGCCCGCAAACTGCACATGCTGCTTGCCGGTGCACAGCGTATCGCCAATGGAGAAGATGCCCGGATCAAACAGACCGATGATATCGCCGGCATAGGCTTCGTCCACGATGGCGCGGTCGTCAGCCATCAGGCTGGTGCCGGTAGCAAGCTTGATGTTCTTGCCCTCCTGCACATGAAATGCTTCCATGCCGCGCTCAAACTTGCCGGAGCAGATGCGCAAAAACGCAATGCGGTCACGGTGATTCTTGTTCATGTTGGCCTGGATTTTGAACACAAAGCCGCTGAACTGCTCGCTGCAGGGATCCACCACATCGCCGGTGGGGGCATCCTTGCGGGGCAGTGGCGGCGGGGTCAGGCGCAGGAACTCTTTCAGGAAAGGTTCCACGCCAAAGTTGGTCAGCGCGGAGCCAAAGAATACGGGGCTCAGCTGGCCGTGCTGCACAGCGTCCAGGTCAAACTCTTCGGCAGCGCCATCCAGCAGCTCAATGTCGTCAGCCAGCTTCTGGTGGTTGGCCGCGCCGATCAATTCGTCCATTTCGGGTGCGCCCAGCTCGGCGGTGATCTCGTCCACCATCTTCACGCCGTTGGCGCGGCCATCGCTTTCAAAAGCCAGCACCTTGCGGGTGCCGCGGTCAAACACGCCCTTGAACTCTTTGCCGCAGCCGATGGGCCAGTTCATCGGGTAGGTTTTGATGCCCAGGATCGTCTCAATGTTTTCCATCAGTTCAAACGGGTCGCGGGCTTCGCGGTCCATCTTGTTGATGAAGGTGAAAATGGGGATATGGCGCAGGGTGCAGACCTTGAACAGCTTGATGGTCTGGGCTTCAACGCCCTTGGCGGCGTCGATGACCATGACGGCGGAATCCGCCGCCATCAAGGTGCGGTAGGTATCCTCGGAGAAGTCCTGGTGGCCGGGGGTATCCAGAATGTTGATGCACTTGCCCTGGTAGTTGAACTGTAAAACAGAGGAGGTAACAGAGATACCGCGCTGTTTTTCAATATCCATCCAGTCAGAAACGGCATGTTTGGCGCTCTGCTTGCCCTTGACGGAACCGGCGGTCTGGATGGCTCCCCCGTACAGCAGCAGCTTTTCGGTCAATGTGGTTTTGCCGGCGTCCGGGTGCGAAATGATCGCAAACGTCCGGCGGCGCTCGATTTCTTCACGCAAAGTTGCCATGAAAGTCAATACTCCTTTATTCCATTGCAATGTGACTTTTTACGGTTGTCTGCTTCCGTCACATGGGGAACACTCCTCTATCACTCTGGTTTTCAGGCGGCACCTGAACTATTACAAGAAAGGTTACAAGACATACCTTTTTATTTTACTATGATTTTTAAGGGATTGCAACGCCTGATACCGGATTTTTGGCCGGTAAGGGGAGAAAAAAGCAAAATTTGATGGAAAATGCGTGGTGGGGGGCCATCATCCCGCCGGGGGAGAAAGGCAAATGTTTGACTGTACGCCACAGATTCTAAGACAATACTGCATAATTCTAAGTGCCGCGCCTCGCTCGCCGTAATCGGCACTTAGAATTATGCGGTATTGCCCTAAAAAATTTGTGTTGTCCCCTGCAAAATAAAATCAATGAGCGAACATACTCGTCAGGACTTACTTATTCGCCTCCGCATGGGCGGTGGCTTCCGCCACATACCCTTCGGCATTTTTTCGGTTGGCTTCCACCAGGGCGGGGCTGGCGGCTTCACGCACCTTGGCGGGCACACCCATGGCCACCATGCCGTCCGGGACCACGGTGTTTTCCAGCACCAGCGCCCCGGCGGCCACCACGGCATTTTTGCCCACCACGGCGCCGTTCATCACCGTGGCGTGCATACCGATCAAAGCGCCGTCCCCCACCGTACAGCCATGCACCACTGCACTGTGGCCGATGGATACATTTTTGCCGATCGTTACCCCCAGGTTTGGCCCGGTGTGCAGCACGGCGTTGTCCTGGATATTGCTGTTTTTGCCAATGCGGATGGCGCCGGTATCTCCGCGCACCACCGCGCCGTACCACACGCTGCTGCCAGCGGCCAGCACAACATCCCCGGCCAGGGTGGCGTTGGGGGCCACAAAGGCTGCACTGCCAACATCCGGCGTTTTGCCGTATACTGTGATAACTGCCATAATTTTACCTCCCTGCCCGGAATAATTCTACCGCCGGGCACTGTTAGTTAAATTGAAAAACAGGCCTGTGTTTGTTATACTTTTACTATATTAAATAATATATTACGTTGCTTCAGGAAAAGCAATCAGGGGGAAACAAATATGATAAAAATGGTTTGCAGCGATCTGGACGGCACCCTGCTGCAATATGGGAAAAAGCTCATTGAGGGCGAAATTTTTGATGAGATCCGCGCTTTGCATGACCGTGGCATCCTGTTCTGCCCGGCCAGCGGGCGGCAGTATACCAGCCTGCGCAAACTGTTCGCCCCTGTGGCAGACGATTGCATCTACCTGTGCGAGAACGGCGCGGTTGTCTACCGCGGTGGCAAAGTAATCGCCAAAACGCCGATGCCCCGCGCCCTGGCAGAAGAAATCGCCTGGGATTTCTGGAACAACACCGAGGACTTAGGCGAAGTGATGCTTTCCGGCGAAAACATGTCCTACCTGATGGAGCGCGGGCACGGCGTGGTGGACCGCATCAAGTTCATTGGCAACAATTATACGGTCATCACAGACCCCGCCCAGATCCCGGAGGATATCGTCAAGGTGTCCGTCTATTTGGTGGACGGCGTGGAGCCGTTTGTGGAGCGCTTTGTGCCCAAATGGCAGCAGGCCAACTGCGCCGTGGCGGGACCCAAGTGGATCGATACCACCGTGGCCAACAAGGGGATTGGCGTACAGAGCATCTGCCGTGTGCTGGGCATTGACCCGGCGGATGTGATGGCCTTTGGCGATAACTATAATGATGTTGCCATGCTGGATTTGGTAGGTCACCCTTACATTATGTCCACCGCTGCAGCGGAGCTGCGCCGGCGCTATGCAAACCATACCCCCCGGCCGGAGGATACCCTGCGTGCCTTCTTGGCCAGGCAGGAAAACTGAGTGAATCCACAATATTGTTAAAAACATTTTGTTGATTTTGTGAAAGTTTACAAAAAACGACAGGGTGAAATGCAGTATTTGCATTGACTTTGCTCAACATTGCTGGTATAATCAAATTGTTAAATTCTCCACAGGCTTGTTGAAAAGCTGTGGAACAGAGAGGAAGACGCATCTATGAAGCAGTTTGATTATACCATTCAGGAAGCAGTTGGCATCCATGCCCGTCCGGCCGGTTTGCTGGTCAAAGAGGTCAAAAAGTATAAGAGCACTGTTACCGTCATCAAGGGCGATAAATCCAGCAACGCGCTGAAACTGATGGCTTTGATGGGTATGGGCGTTAAGTGCGGCGATACCGTTACCGTTACCGTGGAAGGCGAGGACGAGGATACCGCAGCACCGGCACTGGAAGCTTTCTTCAAAGAGCATTTGTAATTGAATCCTTTTGTTTGCGGCACCTGCCCCAGCAAGGCCCTCACCCGGCGCTGGGGCAGGCAGCCGCATTTTGTTTTCTGCTGCATTTGGTTGTATAAAATAACCAGTCAGGATCCCATTGAACACCAAAGAAAGGACGCTTGTTATGATCAGTATTCAGGGCAAGGGCGTATCTTCCGGCGTTGGCGTTGGACCGCTTTATTTCTATCACCGCACCAAAACCGAGATCCCCCGCTATACCGTGACCGATCCCGATGCCGAGTGGCACCGTTTCAAGGGCGCGCAGACCGCCGCCATTGAGCAGCTGGGCGAACTGGCCGAAAAGGCCCGCGCCGAAGCCGGCGATGAAGCCGCCATGCTGTTTGAGACCCACCAGATGATGGCCGAGGATCTCGATTACGAGGAAGCCATCTCCGACCATATCAACAATGAAAAGATGAACGCCGAAGCCGCGATTTCGGATACCGCAGTTCAGTTCGCCGCCATGTTTGAATCCATGGACGATTCCTATATGCAGGCCCGTGCGGCAGATGTGCGCGATGTATCGGATCGCATCCTGGGGATCCTGTCCGGTGCAGTGCAGGGCGGTATTGCTTCGGATGTGCCGGTGCTGCTGGCTGCGGATGACCTGGCACCTTCGGAAACTGTGCAGCTGGATAAATCCAAGATTTTGGGCTTCATCACTGCGGGCGGTTCCGGTTCCAGCCACACGGCCATTCTGGCCCGCACCATGGGCATTCCCGCCATTGTGGGCGTGGGCGATGCCCTGAAGCCGGAGTATGAGGGCCGCTCTTGCATTATTGACGGCGCTACCGGCAATGTGGTGATCGACCCGGACGATATGACCCGTGATTACCTGCTGAAAAAGCGGGAAGAGCAGCTGCGCCTGCAGCGCCTGCTGGAGACCCTGAAAGGCCAGCCCAATGTGACCAAGGATGGCAAGAGCATCCGCATTTACTGCAACATTGGCTCCCCGGACGACGTACATGCCGTGCAGGTCAACGATGGCGGCGGCATCGGCCTGTTCCGCAGCGAGTTCCTGTACCTGAACAGCCCGGATTACCCCACCGAGGACCAGCAGTTTGAAGCCTACAAAAAGGTTCTTGCCGATATGGGCGGCAAGGAAGTTATCATTCGCACGCTGGATATCGGCGCGGACAAGCAGATCGGCTACTTTAACCTGCCCAAAGAGGATAACCCGGCTATGGGCATGCGCGCTCTGCGTATCTGTCTGAACCGCCCGGAAATCTTCAAGACTCAGCTGCGTGCCCTTTACCGTGCTTCCGCGTTCGGCAAGCTGGGCATCATGTTCCCCATGGTGACCAGCGTGTGGGAAGTGCGCGAAGCCAAAAAGTACTGCGAGGAAGTCAAGCGCGACCTGAAAGCTGAGGGCATTCCCTTTGCGGAGGATGTGCAGGTCGGCATCATGATCGAAACCCCGGCAGCGGCCATCATGAGTGACCGTCTGGCCAAGGAAGTGGATTTCTTCAGCTGCGGCACCAATGACCTGACCCAGTACACCCTGGCCTGTGACCGCCAGAACAATGATCTGGGACGTTTTTATGACCCGCACAACCCGGCAGTGCTGCGCCTGTTGAAGATGGTGACGGAGAATGCCCACAAGAACGGCATTTGGGTTGGTATCTGCGGCGAGCTTGGCGCGGACCTGACCCTGACCGAAACCTTCCTGGCGATCGGTGTGGATGAGCTGTCCGTCAGCCCGCGCGCGGTGCTGCCCCTGCGCAATGCCGTGCGCATGACCGATACCCGCGAAAGCGCACCCCGCCTGCTGGCCGCCATCGATGCCGAGTACCCGGAAACGCTGTGAGGGGCTTTACGGAGGATTTGTGTTCCTTCTTTGAAAAGAAGGAACCAAAGAAACTTTAGTAGTATAATAGAACACAAAAGATAAATAAAGGCGCATCACACAAAACCATCGTGTGGTGCGCCTTTTTGATGTTGGCTTTATAGAAATTGGTACAAGTTGAAAAACAATCTGTAAGGAACGGTCTAGACCGTTCCTTACAGAGCATTTTATAATGTGTTGCAAACCAATAAAGCATCTGTAGGGCGGGGTGCCCTCACCCCGCCGCGGAGGAACCATGCCTATCGCGGTAAACGCTGCAATTTATTTGTAGGGGACGATGCTTGCATCGTCCCGCGGAGCGTGTAACGGTAAAAATCTACCGCGCACCATCACCCCATCACCCGAATTACCCCCAGCACCAACAAATGCACCGGGTAAAACAGATAGAAAAACCACTGCGAAAAATTCTTTCCCCGTGCCGCCCGCTGGCCATTGTACAGATACAAGATCACAAACCCGGATGCAGCGATCCCTGCCATGCTGCCGCAGGCCATCAGCAAACACTGTGCGGTGGGGTAAAGCCACACGCTGCTGGTGTAATTCAGCCAGCCAAACAGCGCGGCAGAAAGCGCAAAACTGAACCGCAGTCGTTTTTGGTCCTGGCCGGACCAGCGGAAGAGCAGGGTGAACACCGGGGCCAGCAGTGCCCAGTCACAAAACAACGAACCAAAAATCAGCAGTACGATCAGCACGCCGCGCAAAAAACGGTTCCGGATGGTTTCGATACACAACAAGATGCAAAAACACAGGAACAGCGTGAACATCATGTTGAAATCCTGAAATTCCAGAATGCCGTTTTGGGCAAACGCCATCGAGAACGGCACCTGTGAAACCACACCGAACCCGAACAGCCGTAAGGCATACTGTTTGCGGCTGTGGGTGTACCGGAAGCCCTCTACCAGAAAATAGCACATGGTAATGGCGGTAAAGTAGCCGATATCCACCAGCACCTCGTACCAGAGGGTGCCCGGCACCAGAAAAATATTGGCGATGTGGTTCAGCAGCATGGCGGTCATCGCGATGTATTTGATCACATCGCGGTTCAGCACCCGCCAGCCGGGGCTTTGTGTTTGCTGTTGCAGCATTGGCAGCACTTCCTTTTTTGGGGCTTCACAGCGGCAGCGGTTATTTTTCCCGCTTAATGACAAAGCAGGGCAGGGGAGCGGTATCGGCCCAGTTGGCAAATTCGCAGATCAGCACGGTATAATCGGCCAGCGGCAGGCTGCGGAAAAACTCCGCCGCAGCCTTTTTCTCCGCATTGCCGATCACCTTGCCGCTGTACAGCACCGCGGCAAGCACGCCGCCGGGCTTCAGGGCGTCCAGCCCGGCCTGCAGCGCGGGCAGGGTGGAATCTGCCGTGGAGTGTACATCGTGCGCGGCACCTGGCAGCCAGCCAAAGTTGAACATCACGCAGTCCGCACTGCCCGGCGGGGCAAAGCGCAGCAGCTCCCGATGGTCGCAGCATTCCGCGCGGCCAATGGCAGCCATGCCGTTGGCGGCCAGCAGCGCATTGGTGTTGGCCGCGGCCTGAGGCTGGATATCCAGCCCGATCACCCGGCCATTTTCCCCGGCAACGCTGCATAAAAATAGGGTATCGTGCCCGTTGCCGCAGGTGGCATCCAGATACAGTCCGCCCGGTGCCAGTGTGCTGCGCAAAAAGCGGTGGGTCAGCTCCACTGCCGTCAGGTCCGGCACGCGGCGGCGCACCAGCAGCCCGCCGCGCGGCACAAAACCGAACTTTGCCGCCAGCGCCTGCGCAGCGGTATTGCCGGCATCCGGCAGTGGCGCGGTGAATTCGCTGGGGGCAGTCCGGTCAAAGCCGCCGTTCTGGCGCAAAACCTCCCGCAGCAGATAGCTTCCGTACCCGCGGCTCTGCCATTCCGGGGCAATTTCCAACGCTTCAAAACAATCGGCACAGGTAACGGCATGGCCGATGCAGCCTTTCTCTTTATATAACGAATAGACACAGCGGTTTTGTGCGTCCAGTGCCGTTTTTTCAATCCGCATGGGCAAGCTCCCCCTAATGTTTCAGTCTGCAACTGATTGTACGGCATGGGGCGGATAAAGTCAAACCACAGCCCAAACTGACCGGATTTTTGGAGATTTCACATTTCTTTCACGCAGTCGCGAAACTGTTTTCACAATTAGCGGTTATACTGTAGGCACAAGGTTGAGGGAAGCAAGAAAGACAAAGCAAAAGCTTCCGTCAGACCGTGTATCACCGCCCGGCGGCCCCCAAGCGCCGTGCGGCAGAACAAAGGAGAGATTTTTCATGAGTGAATATGATTATTCGGGTCTTTATAATAATGGCGGCCCGCAGAATAATAACGGGCAGCCAGCGGGCACTCAGCCGGAACAGCCCCAGGCAGAGCAGTCCGGTTACCCCAATGTGGGCAGCAGCGGAATGAACACCGCCAACACCGCACAGACAGATTATTCTAATTATTCCAGCCAACAGAACAGCAGCTATAACCCCCAGGGCCCCGCTGCAGGCAATGGCGGCAACGGTGGCAACGGCAATAACGGCGGCTACAATGGCTACAGCTATTCCAGCAACCCACAGCCCCCGCAGAACGAGCACAAAAAGAGCCACGGCGGCAAAAAGGTTTTGCTGCGTGTGGCGGCCTGCATCGGTGTGGTAGCCCTTGGCTTTGGCGGCGGCCTGGCAGGAACTGTGGTTGCCAGCCGCACCGGCTTAACCGGCGGCCAGGTTGTGGTTCAGCAGGTCCAGCGTGACACCAACACGGATTCTGTATCCCAGGGCAGCACCAACGGCACCAACCTGTCGATTCAGGATGTTGCCGCGCTGGTACAGCCCAGCGTTGTGGCCATCACCACCGAGCAGATGGTCAGCACCAACACCTGGTTTGGCGGCAGCTATGTGCAGAGCGGTGCAGGCTCCGGCGTGATCATCTCGCAGGATGGTTACATTGTGACCTGTGCCCATGTGGTTTCCGGTGCAAATAACATCACGGTACAGCTGGCGGACGGAACAGAGTATACCGCAACGGTCGTTGGCCAGGATTCTACTTCGGACGTTGCAGTCCTGAAAATCGAAGCCACCGGTCTGACTCCGGCTGTGATTGGCGACAGCGACAGCCTGGCTGTTGGCGAAACCACCATTGCCGTTGGCAACCCGCTGGGTACCCTGAGCAACACCGTTACCAATGGTATTGTCAGCGCCTTGAACCGTGAAGTTACCGTTCAGGGCAACGATATGAACCTGATCCAGACCAGCGCTTCCATCAGCCCGGGCAACTCCGGCGGCGGCCTGTTCAATGCAAACGGTGAGCTGATCGGTATTGTCAACGCCAAGAGCAGCTCCAGCGATGCAGAGGGGCTTGGCTTTGCAATCCCCATCAATACCGCCATGGAAATGGCAAAACAGATGATCGAAAAGGGTTATGTTGCCCGCCCGGCCATGGGTGTTACGGTCATCACCATCAATGATGCCCAGACTGCTATGCAGTACGGCGTCAGCAACTATGGTGTGTATATCTACCAGATCGCATCCGGCAGCGGTGCCGAAAAAGGCGGCCTGAAGCTGGGTGACCGCATCATCTCCATTGATGATGTGGCAGTCTCCAGTGCATCCGATGTACAGAAGTATTGCCAGAGCAAGGAAGTTGGCGATACCGTTACCCTGCAGGTAGAGCGTGATGGCAAGGTCATCAGCTGTGAAGTGACCCTGGGCGAAAGCACCCAGTCCACCGCAACGGCTGAAAGCGGGAACTAAGTTCTTTACGGGAGTTTTTTGTCCCTTCTTTGAAAAGAAGGAACCGAAGAAACTTTAGGCAATACCGCATAATTCTAAGTGCCGATACGGCGAGCGAGGTACGGCAGATGCTAAGCCAAAAGCGCAGATAATACTTTGTGTATTATCGAGCATTTTGGCAACGCAGATGCCGTGCCGCAGCTGCCGGAGCGGTGCTTAAGCCGCAAGGCGGGAATTGTGCGGTGTTGCCTTTAGTATAGCAAAACAGAAAAAATAAAATTAAGGCGCATCACACAGGGATTGTGTGGTGCGTCTTAATTTTATTTTATGTGATAATATGATTAAAGTTTCTGCTTCCTTCTTTTCAAAGAAGGAACAAAATCCCCCGTAAAAACCTCACATATCATGATTCTCAATCAGCTTGCGGCCCATCAGAACGCCCATGACGGAGGCCATCATCAGGCCGCGGGTCCATCCGGAGGAATCGCCCAGGCAGTGCAGGCCGGAAATGTTCGTTTCCAGGTCGGTGTCCATCTTGACCTTGTTGGAATAGAACTTCAGCTCCGGGCTGTACAGCAGGGTTTCCGGTGCGGCAAAGCCGGGGGCAACATGGTCCACCATCTTGATGAACTCAATAATGCTCACCATGGCGCGGTACGGCATGGCGGCGGTAATGTCGCCCGCAACGGCATCTTTCAGGGTAGGGCGCACATTGGAATGTGCCAGCTCCTTGGCCCAAGTGCGCTTGCCGTCCAGAATATCACCGTAGCGCTGTACCAGAATGTGCCCGGCACCCAGCATGTTGGTCAGTTCGCCAACCTTCTGGGCATAGGCAATGGGCTGGTTGAACGGTTCGGTAAAGTTGTGGCTGACCAGAATGGCCAGGTTGGTGTTGCCGGATTTCAGATCCTTGTAGCTGTGACCGTTGACGACCGCCAGGTCATTGTCATAGTTTTCCTGCGCGACAAAGCCGCCGGGGTTCTGGCAGAAGGTGCGGACCTTGTTCTTCCACGGGTTGGGGTAACCGATCAGCTTGCCTTCGTACAGAACCTTGTTGATGGTCTCCATGATCTCGTTGCGGCACTCCACACGCACACCAATATCAACGGTGCCGGGCTTGTGGGCAATGTTGTGCTCGGCGCACAGCTTTTCCAGCCAATCTGCACCGCGGCGGCCGGTGGCAATCACAACCTGGTCGGCGCGCAGCTCGCGGCGCTCACCCTTTTCGGTGATCACAACGCCCTTGCACTCGCTGCCTTCCAGCAGAATGTTGTCACATTCGGTGTTGAACAGCATCTCCACACCGCGGGCCAGCAAATAGTTCTGGATGTTCAGGTACAGCTGCTGGGCTTTTTCGGTTCCAAGGTGGCGGATGGGGCAGTCCACCAGCTGCAGGCCGGCCTGGATGGCGCGCTTGCGGATCTCCTTGATCTCGCTGCCCTCGTAAATACCTTCCACATGCGGGTCAGCGCCAAATTCCAGATAGATCTTGTCGGTGTAGTTGATCAGCTCCTGGGCAAAATCCTCACCGATCAGCTCCGGCAGCTCGCCGCCAACCTGATAGGAGAGGGACAGCTTGCCGTCCGAGAACGCACCGGCACCGGAAAAGCCGGTGGTGATGGCGCAGGTGGGCTTGCAGTTCACGCAGTGGCCGGTTTTATCTTTGGGGCAGTGGCGCTTTTCTACCGGTTTGCCCTTTTCAATCAGGCAGATGCGCGGGCCGGTAGTTTTGCTGCTTTTGCGCAGCAGTTCCAGTGCGGTAAAAATACCGGCCGGGCCGGCGCCAACGATAATCAGATCATAATTGTTCATGTAGGGTAATTGCTCCTTAAATTTACAAATAAGCGCCGGTTCAGCGCAGGGTAACATCAGGTTGCGGCATCCGCTGTGGGCTCTTGGTCGGGTTCCGGTGGTTCGGTGGTCAGCTCCGGGGCTGGCACATCGGGCAGGTCCGTTTCGGCAGATTCTTCTGCAGCGGGTTCAGCCGGGGCAGGGGAGGGGGCTTCGGGGGATGGCTCCGGTGCGGCAGCGGTTTCCATTTCCGCCTTGGCAGCATCCAGCCTGTCCAGCGCATGGAACTCCATCGCAATATAAATGGTGCAGCACAGGTTCAAAATGCCCTCTGCCAGTAAAAAGATGCCGGACAGCAGCAAAAGATCCACGTTGCGGTTGTTCAGCAGCTGAGAACACGCCAGCAATGCCCCGCACAACAGCGAAACAATGCTGAGCAGCAGCACCACCCACCACTTTTGCCCCTTGCGCTTGGCAAGGGCAAAGGAAGACTGTGCGCGCACCACGCCATCCACCAGCAGCATCAGGCCAAACAGCAGCGGCAACAGCCATTCAAAGGTCATGGCGCTTTGTACGGTACACAATAGTGCCCACATGCCCAGCGCAATGGTGGGCAGGCTGAGCAGCAGGCTGACGGCGGCTCGGATGCTGCCGTTATCTTTCTTAAAATAACCGTACAGGCTTTGCAGCCCGCACAAAACCACCAACAAGCCCAGCGCAATGCAGAACACATCGGCAACCGCCTGCGGGGCAAGCAGCAACAGCAGACCAAGCAGAATGTACAGCACACTGAACACCAGCATGCCCGGTTTGATATGGCGCAGCATACAAACCCCTCCTTATACAGCGGCAGCCGTTTTCTGGCCGGCTTCCATTGGCAGCAAAATGTCGCGGTGGCACTTGCGCATAAACACAGCGCACAGCGTAACGGCAACCAGCTCTGCAATGGGAAAAGCAAACCACACGGCGTTTACGTTACCGGTGTGGCTCAGCAGCCAGGCGGCAGGCACCAGCACAACCAGCTGGCGGATCACCGAAACCAACAGCGCCAGCGTGCCGCGCCCCAGCGCCTGGAACGCGGAGGAAGAAATTACGTTGAAACCTGCCATCGGAAAATGGATGGCAATAATGCGCAAGGCCAGAATACCCATGGCCAGCATGGTGGGGCTGGCGTTGAACACACCCAGCAGCACATGTGGGAAAACTTCGGCCAGAATCAGGCCGCACAGCATAATGCACTCGGCAAAGCAGACAGCCAGTTTGATGGTTTGGGTAATGCGCTTGGGCTGGCGGGCACCGTAATTGTAGCCGATAATGGGCACCATGCCGTTGTTAATGCCAAAAATAGGCATGAATACAAAGCTTTGCAGCTTGAAGTAAACACCAAACACCGCAACGGCGGTGCTGGAAAAGGCAATCAAGATGTTGTTCATCGCAAAGGTCATCACGCTGCCAATGGCGTTCATGGCAATGGAGGGGATGCCCACCGCGTAAATGCGCTTGATGGTGGACCCCGCCGGGCGGAAGCCTTTCAGCGTTAGGTTGATGTCCTTATTGCACAGCAGGTTCATCGTCAGCCCGGCAGCTGCGCCGATCCACTGCCCGGCTACGGTAGCCACAGCAGCACCGGCTGCTTCCATGCGGGGCACGCCGAACAGACCGAAGATGAAGATGGGATCCAGCGCAATGTTGACCAAAGCGCCAATCAGCTGGCTGGCCATAGCGAACGCACTGCGCCCGGTGGCAACCAGCAGTTTTTCCAGCATGCACTGCAGGAACAAGCCCATGCACCATAACGTGCAGATGGAAAGATAATCGGCACCGTACTGCATGATCTGGGCATCGGTGGTCTGGGACGCAATGAACGCCCGCGCGCCCAAAATGCCGAACACCAGAAAGGCGATGCCGCCGCAGAACGCTAAGAACAGGCCGTTCATCGCCGCGCGGCTGGCCTCGGCCCGGTTGCCCTCACCCAAACAGCGGGAAAGATAGGCGTTTACACCAACAGCAGTGCCCACGGCAAAGGCAATCATCAGGTTCTGGATGGGGAACGCCAGCGAAACGGCGGAAAGCGCCGCTTCGTTCACACGACTGACAAAGATGCTGTCCACAATGTTATAAAGTGCCTGAACCAGCATCGAAATCATCATAGGTACTGAACACGAAAGGAGCAGCGGGCCTATCGGCGCGCTGCCCATTCGGGATGCAGAGTATTTCTGTACAGAATCACTCATTCCTGATTAGCTGCCTCCATTGCTTTTGCAGCCTGAACAATCAGCTGGGCACAGGCATCCTGGCCAATTGCTGCATTCAGGCAAAGATCATAGTTTTTCGCTTCGCCCCAGCGGTTTTCAGTATAGTAGTTGTAATAGCTTGCGCGGGCGCGGTCATGCTTGGCCAGATGGGTCTCCCATAGGCGATCGGGCATATCCTTGGCATCGGGGCGCACTTTGGCGTTGGCCACGCGGATATCAATGGGGGCAAACACAAAGGTGCGCAGCACATTGGGGCGGTCGCGCAGAACATAGTCACCACAACGGCCCAAAATCACACAGGAACCCTGGGAAGCAACTTCCTTGATGACATTGGACTGCAAAATGTACACCTGGTCCGCCAGGGGCATGGTGTTGCCCATCATGTAAAGGCTGTAGATCAGGCTGCCGCTGCGCTGGGTCTCGCTGGCGGCAATGGCTTCTTCCGTCAGGCCGCTCTTTTTTGCGGCGATGGTGATCAGCTCCTTGTTGTACAGGGGAATCCCCAAAAGATCAGCAACTTTCTGGGCAATCTCGCTGCCGCCGGATGCATATTCACGCGCCATCGTAATAACCAGGGGTTCCTTCATTGTCTCCACCTCACAAATAATAATAGTGATGGACATAATAGTCCTACTATAATAAGTATAAACGCTGGTGGAACAAAACGCAAGAGCAAGGTTAAACAAAACAAAACGGTGCCGTTGGGGCAAACTGCATAGCAAAACTGGGCAGTAGGCAACACCGCACAATTCCCGCCTTACGGCTTAAGCACCGCTCCGGCGGCTGCGGCACGGCATCTGCGTTGCCAAAA